>JAYULN010000164.1:0-13789 GCA_043763525.1 Hymenobacter sp. | reverse complement strand
CACAACGAGTCCGACGAGCCCAAGTTCACGCAGCCCACGCTCTACAACCTCATCTCGAAGCACCAGAACCCGCGCGAGGTGTACAACGCCATGCTGGTGGCCCGCGGCGACGTGGATGCCGAGCTGGCTGCCCAGATGGACAGGGAATTCCGCGACACCCTGCAAGCCCGTCTTGACCTGGTGAAGCAGAAGCCGCTGCCTTATAAGTACCAGGCCCTGGAAAATGAGTGGCGCAGCCTGCGCCGCTCCACGCCGGAGGACTTCGACCAGTCGCCCGAAACCGGCATTTCGGCTGACACCGTGGAGCGTGTGGCCAAGGCCCTGACCACGATTCCCGAAGGGTTCAAGCCCATCAAGCAGATTGATAACCTGTTGAAGGAGCGCCGTAAAATGTTTTTTGATACCCGCGTGCTGAACTGGGCCGCCGGCGAATTGCTGGCCTACGGCTCGCTGCTGACGGAACAGCACATTGTGCGCGTGAGTGGCCAGGACGTGCAGCGCGGCACTTTTTCGCACCGCCACGCGGTGCTGCACGACGCGGAAACGTCGGCTCCGTACAACTCACTCAACCACATTGAAGGCGAACACGAGAAATTGAGCATCTTCAACTCGCTGCTGAGCGAGTACGCGGTGCTGGGCTTCGAATTTGGCTACGGCATGGCCAACCCCACGGCGCTGGTGGTGTGGGAAGCTCAGTTCGGCGACTTCGCCAACGGGGCCCAGACTATGATTGACCAGTTTGTGGTGAGCTCCGAAAGCAAGTGGCAGCGCATGAACGGCCTCGTGATGCTGCTGCCCCACGGCTACGAAGGCCAGGGCCCCGAGCACTCCAACGCCCGCCCCGAACGGTTTTTGCAGCTGGCGGCCGAGAACAACATCGTAGTAGCCAACCTCACCACGCCGGCCAACTTCTTCCACGCCCTGCGCCGGCAGCTAACGTGGAGCTTCCGCAAGCCGCTGGTGGTGATGTCGCCCAAGAGCATGCTGCGCCACCCGCTGTGTGTGTCGCCGCTTGACGACTTCACCAGCGGGCATTTCCGCGAAGTGCTGGGCGACGACTTCGCCGAAGCCAAAAAGGTGAAGCGCGTGCTGTTGTGCTCGGGCAAAGTGTACTACGATTTGCTCGACGAGCAGCGCACCTCCGCCCGCAAGGACGTGGCCATCATTCGGATGGAGCAGCTGCACCCCTTCCCCAAAAAGCAGCTGGCCGCCGAGCTGGCCAAGTACCCCAAAGCCAAGGTGTACTGGGTGCAGGAAGAACCCGAAAACATGGGCTACTGGAACTTCATGCTGCGCTACATGCGCCGCGAGCTGGAGGACGTGATTTCGCGCAAGCCGTCGGCCTCGCCGGCCACGGGCTACAACAAAATCCATGTGAAAGAGCAGAAGGATTTGGTAGCCCGCGCCTTTGATAAACCCAAGGAAGCAGTGGCCGGTGGTAATATTGAAGCCACTGTGGAAGTAGCCAAAAAAGAAGAATAGCCGTGATAACCGAAGCCCAGATTCAAGCCGTAGTGGCGCGCATTGTCGCAGGCTACGCGCCGGACAGGATAATCCTGTTCGGCTCGTACGCCTACGGTACGCCGACGGAGGATTCGGATTTGGACTTGCTCGTACTTAAAGCGGGAGACGAGCGAAAAAAATGGGAACGAATAATGGAAATCAGTCAGTTAGCCCATGCGGAAGCTGATGCTCCGGCTATGGATATTCTGGTGCTGAATGAACGCGAGGCCGAGCGGGCGCGCCAGATTCGCTTTATAGTTGAACATAAAGCCCTCCGAGATGGGCGCGAACTATATGCAGCCGCTTAACCCGCTCGAAAAAGAATTGCTCGGCAAGTGGTTGAGCAAAGCCGATAGCGACCTGCGAGTAGCGGAGAAGTTAGCCGATGACCCGGCTGATTACGATGCGGTGGCGTTTCATTGCCAACAGGCTGTTGAAAAATACCTGAAAGCACGGCTGGCCGCTGCCCTCATCGAACCACCGCGCACACACGACTTGCTGCGCCTGCTTCAGCTAGTAAGTTCGCTGGAAACCTTCTCCGTTGCGGAAAATACAATGGCTAGCCTGCTTAATCCATTCAGTGTCAGCATTCGCTATCCGCACGAAGAAGATGAGCCGCCAGTACCGGACTTATTGGGTGCTGCTCGGCATTTTCGCAATAAGTTCCAGCCCATTATCTTGAATTTTGTGGCTTAAAATATTTTTCGTCAAGACGTTAGACATCAACTGCTCTCTCATGCCCCTCGAAATCAAAATTCCCGCCGTTGGCGAATCCATCACCGAAGTCACGATTGCCAAGTGGCTCAAAAAGGACGGCGAGGCCGTGAAGCGCGACGAGGTTATCGCCGAGCTGGAATCGGATAAGGCCACGTTTGAGCTGCCCGCCGAAGCCGATGGTGTGCTGAAAATTCGCGTGGCCGAGGGCGAAACCATTGGCATCGGCACCATCATCGCCGACTTGGATGGCGTGGCCAGTAATGGTGCGGCTGCTGCCGCGCCGGCCCCCGTAGCCGCGCCCGCCGTCGACCCGGTTGCCAAATGCGAGGAGAACCCCGCCGCCAGCGACCAGGCCGGCTACGGCGGCACGCCCGCGGGCGGCGCTGCTCCGGCGGCTCCCGCAACGGCCCCGGCTGCGGGCGGCGGCACAATCGAAATGAAAATTCCCGCCGTGGGCGAGTCCATCACCGAAGTGACGGTGGCCAAGTGGTTGAAAGAGGACGGGGCCCAGGTGAGCCGTGACGAGGTGATTGCCGAGTTGGAATCGGACAAAGCCACCTTCGAGCTGCCCGCCGAAGCCAGCGGTACGCTGCGCCACGCCGTGAAAGAAGGCGAAACCATTGCCATCGGAACCGTAATTGCCCGCATTGAGGGCGGTGGGAGCCAGGTTCCGCGTGGTGTTGCCGTTGCGCCGGCTGCGGTCCAGGCGGCTCCGGTGGCGGCGTTGGCTACGGCCCCGGCTGGTAGTGGCGCGGCCACCTATGCCACGGGCGTACCCTCGCCGGCCGCCGGCAAGATTTTGGGTGAGAAAGGCATTGCCGCCGCCGACGTAGCCGGCACCGGCCGCGACGGCCGCATTACCAAAGAAGATGCCCAGAACGCGCAGGCGAAGCCCGCCGCTGCGGCTCCGGCTGCTGTTGCACCTGCTCCGGCTTTAGCCGCCCAAGCACCAAGCACTACCAGCCAGGCACCAACCGGCAGCCGCGAAGTGCGCCGCGAGCGCATGAGCAACCTACGCAAGACGGTGGCCCGCCGTCTGGTATCGGTGAAGAATGAGACGGCCATGCTCACCACCTTCAACGAGGTGAACATGCAGCCCATCATGGATATGCGCACCAAGTTCAAGGACCAGTTCAAGGCCAAAAACGGTGTGAACCTCGGCTTCATGTCCTTCTTCACGAGGGCCGTGTGCGTGGCCCTGAAGGAATGGCCTTCGGTGAATGCGCAGATTGACGGTACCGACATCGTATTCAACGATTTCTGCGACATCAGCATTGCTGTTTCGGCCCCGAAAGGGTTGGTGGTGCCCGTGATTCGCAATGCCGAACAGCTCTCGTTCGACGGTGTCGAGAAGGAAGTGGTGCGCCTGGCCACGCTGGCCCGCGACAACAAGCTCACCATCGAACAAATGACCGGCGGCACGTTCACCATCACCAACGGCGGCGTGTTTGGCTCGATGATGAGCACCCCGATTATCAATGCTCCGCAATCGGCCATTCTGGGCATGCACAACATTGTGCAGCGTCCTATCGCCGAAAACGGCCAGGTGGTAATTCGGCCCATGATGTACCTGGCCCTCAGCTACGACCACCGCATTATCGACGGCCGCGAGTCGGTGTCGTTCCTGGTGCGGGTGAAGGAGCTGCTCGAAGACCCCACGCGCCTGCTATTGGGCGTATAAGGGCAGTGGAATAGTTGAAAAAGCGGCCGACACCAAGTGTCGGCCGCTTTTTTTGCGCCTGGCTCATCCCTCAAACCAGCATTGGCGTTTAAGAGTACTCCTAACCCTTCGCCATGAAAAACTCGAAAAAGCCCCACCGCTCTGCTAAGTTCTGGCCTGCTATGGGCTTCGCCACGCTTGCTGGGATGCGCAGTATGAGTGCGCCCGCTTTTCTCAGCCACTACTTTTCGCGGCAGCCGCACACCGGGCTGGCGGGCTCGCCGCTGCGGTTTATGCAGAAACCCAGCACCGCCAATATGCTGAAATTGATGGCTGCCGGCGAAATGGTAATGGATAAGCTGCCCGGCACGCCCAACCGCACGGCTCCGCCGGTGCTGCTAGGCAGGCTGCTGTCGGGGGCGCTGGTGGGGGCGGCCTGGTACAAATCGCGCCACGGCAGCGCCTTGAGTGGCGGCCTGTTAGGCGGGCTGGCGGCGGTGGCTTCCACGTTTGTGAGCTATGCCTTGCGCGTGGGCATCAGCGAGCAGTCGGGGGTGCCGGTGGCGCTGGTGGGCGTGGGCGAAGACTCGCTGGTGCTGGCGGGTGGCGCGGCCCTGCTGCATGGGCAACAGCCGGCGTACGGCGAGTGGCGGCCGATGTAGAAGCCGCTGCATGGACGATTTCGGCCGGACGACAACCGGTCAGACCACTTAGGGCGGTCAGACCGGGGCCTGCACTGCGCTTACTGCCCGAGCAACGACAGCGGGTTTGGGGTCATGCGGTGCTCAAACATGGCCCCGATGTTCTGGGCGCGGGCCTTGGCATCATCGGCTTGGGGGCCGCGAAACCGCTCATGAATCGTGGCATGGAACAGCGCCAACCACTGCCGGAAATGCGCGGGCGTGAGGGGCAGCGGGAAGTGCTTGGTGAAGGGCCGGCCCTTGTAGCGGCTGGTGCCGAGCAGCACGCTGCTCCAGAAATCGTGCATTTTGGGGAGGTGGGTGGCCCAGTCTACCCGCGCCACGTCGTTGAACATCGGCCGCAGCAGCGCGTCGGCCTCGACCCGGGCGTAGAAGGCATCGACCAATTGGATAATGTCGGTTTCGGTGAGCAGGTCGGGCAGGGGCGTAGGCATGCGATGGTAAGGCGAAGGAGCAAGGCTTTGGTTCCGAGGGCTGGCCGGGGGGCGGTCAGGCTTTGCGGCGGCCGCCGAGCAGCACCAGTGCCACGGCCAGCACAATGAGGGCGGCACCGCCCAGCATTTGGGGGTTGAGGATTTCGCCCGCGAAAGCCCAGCCGAGCAGCACGGCCACTACCGGATTCACGAAAGCGTAGGTGCCCGCCAGCGCGGGCTCGACCGCCCGCAGCAGCCAGATATAGGCCGTGAACGCCACGATGGAGCCAAACGTGACCAGGTACCCAAACGCCAGCCAGGACTTGGTGGTGACCTGCGCCAGCTCGAACCCCGAGGCCTCGCCCCGCGCCAGGCCCACCACCAGCATCACGAGGCCGCCGCAGAGCATCTGCATGCCGCCGGAGGCGAAAGGGGAGGGGGCCGGCTGGTGGTTTTTGGCGTAGAGCGAGCCGATGGACCACACCAGCGCGGCCAGCAGCACAATGGCCATGCCCAGGCCGGCGTGGCCGGGCTGCTTCACGGGCGTGGCGGCCGGGTGGGCGGCCAGCAGGTACATGCCCGCCAGGCCCGCGCCCAGGCCCAGCGCCACCCATTTGGTGGGCCGGGGCGAAATACCGCTCAGCCACCCCAGCACCGCCAGAAACATGGGCACCGTAGCCACCAGCAGCGCCGTGATGCCGCTGGGCAAATACAGCACCCCAAACGTGGTGCCGCCGTTGCCAAACCCCAGCAGGCAAATGCCGATAATGGCCGCAAACCCCCAGCCCCGGAGCGTGGGTCGGGGCTCGCCCTTTGCGCGCATAAACAGGTACAGCAGCCCTCCCGCCAGGCCGTAGCGGGTGCCCGCCATGAGCAGGGGCGGCATGCTGGCCACCGCAAATTTCATGACGAGGTAGGTGGAGCCCCAAATGAGATAAACCAGCGCGAAAGCGGTGAATAACGCGGCCCGCGAAGGCGCGGCCGAAACAGAATCAGACATACAATCAATAAATACCGGGGCAAAATTACGCCTTGAGCGCGGGGTCGGCTATTTGTTCTAAAATGCTTGCCCGACTCGTTCGGCGGTTCGGTCAGCGGCGAGAGGATGCTTCCTTCGTCAGCATGACGGAGTGAGGGGAAAGCCAATGTCAGCAGCCCATTGCGCCCGCCTGTTGTTGCTTTGTGTATGATAAAAGCAAAAGACCTGCTGGCATTGCTGTTGATAATGGCATCGTGGAAACCAGCCGCCGCGCAGCTGCTCCAACCCAAGCCCGAAACCTTTAACCGGGCCGATTCTTTGCGGGGCGGCCAATCGGCGCTCCGCACCTGCTACGATATTAACTACTACCACCTCGATGCGCGGCTGGACCCGGCCAAGCGTTTCATCAGCGGCTCCAACCTCTTTCGCTTCACGGCCACGCGCGAGTTGAAGCGGCTGCAATTCGACCTTTTTGCCAACCTGCAAGTCGATAAGGTGCTCTATAAAGGCCAGGAAGTTCCCTTCACGCGTGAGGCCAATGCGGTGTTCGTCACCTTTCCCAAACCCATTGCCGCCGGTAGCCGCGACGAGTTCACGGTGCAGTATTCCGGCAACCCCATCGTGGCCAAAAAAGCGCCCTGGGATGGCGGTATGGTCTTTACTACGGATGCCGCCGGGCAGCCCTGGGTAGCTACGGCCTGCCAGGGCGTGGGGGCCAGCATCTGGTGGCCCACCAAGGACCAGCAGGCTGATGAAGTCGATTCCATGCTCATCAGCGTGAGCATACCCGCTGGCCTGAAAGACATTTCCAACGGCCGCCTGCGCAAAATCACCAAGCTCAAGGACGGCTACACCCGCTTCGACTGGGCCGTGCGCAACCCCATCAATAACTACGACGTGGCCCTGAACGTGGGCAACTACCAGCATTTCTCGGACGTATACCAAGGCGAAAAAGGTCCTCTCACCCTCGACTACTGGGTGCTGCCCGAAAACCTGGCCAGGGCCAAAACGCAGTTTGCCGCCAACGTGAAGCCGATGCTCAAAAGCATGGAATCGTGGTTCGGCCCCTACCCGTTTTACCAGGATGGCTACAAGCTCGTCGATGCCCCGCACCTCGGCATGGAGCACCAGAGTGCCGTAGCCTACGGCAACAAGTACCAGAACGGCTACCTTGGCCGCGACCGCAGCAACACCGGCTGGGGGCTGAAGTGGGACTTCATCATCATCCACGAAAGCGGCCACGAATGGTTTGGCAACAACATCACCACCAAGGATATTGCCGATATGTGGGTGCATGAAAGCTTCACCACCTACTCCGAAGCGCTGTTTGTGGAAAGCCAGTTCGGCAAAACCGCCGGCCAGGAATACCTCCACGGGCAGCGCCGCAACATCGCGAACGATGGCCCTATCATCGGTCCCTACGGTGTGAACAGGGAAGGCTCGGGCGATATGTACGACAAGGGCAGCAACCTGTTGAACATGCTGCGCACCATCCTCAACGACGACGCGAAGTGGCGCCAGCTGCTGCGCGGCTTGTCCTCCACCTTCTACCACCAAACCGTAACCGGCCAGCAGGTTATCGACTACCTCAACCGCGAAAGCGGGAAGGACCTCACCAAAATATTCGACCAATACCTGCGCCACCGCAGCCTGCCCACGCTGGAAATTCGCTTCGAAGACGGCCAAACCCTGGTCCGCTGGGTGGCCGATGTGGATAAGTTTGATATGCCGGTGCGGGTGCGGGTGAAAGGCGGCGAGTATCAGTTCATCACGCCCACGACCAGGTTTACGGTGATGAAGGAGTTGGCCGGGGCTACTAAGGAGACGCTGGAGGTCGACACATTCAACTTCTACATTGGTGTGCTGGTGGACTAACGTTTTCTCATCGCCGCTCGGGCGGTTTATGCCGTACTTTTGTTTAGCTGAGAATTACCGGATTTTCTGGCTATTTCCCCTTGGATTATGGAAACCCACGCTCCCATCGATTATCGCG
Source organism: Hymenobacter sp. (assembly GCA_043763525.1). Taxonomy (GTDB): domain Bacteria; phylum Bacteroidota; class Bacteroidia; order Cytophagales; family Hymenobacteraceae; genus Hymenobacter. Next base: position 5,823 of record JAYULN010000164.1, on the reverse strand, counting down.
AAATCATCACCATTGAGCCGGGTAAGCGCAGCGGCAAGCCCTGTGTTCGCGGCCTGCGCATCACCGTGTACGATATTTTCGGCTGGTTAGCCAGCGGCATGTCGGAGGACGATATCATCGACGACTTTCCAGAGTTAACCAAACAGGATATCCGAGCCGCGTTGGCTTTTGCCGCCGACCAGAACGGCCGCCTGATGCGCTCACCCGCCTGAAAAAATGAACCATCGAGGAACTAACAGAACGGCAGCAACGGCGTTTGTAGCCGTACTATGGCAAAATTACTCCTCGACGAAAACCTGACGTTTCGCTTGACCAAATCGCTCCAATCGGATTATCCCGGCAGCCTCCACGTCAAAGATGTACACCTGCTCGAAACCGATGACATTCTGGTCTGGCAGTGGGCGCAGCGTAATGGCTTTGCTATCCTTACCCAAGATGCGGATTTTGAGGAAATGGCCCGGCTGCGAGGTTTTCCGCCCAAAGTCATTTACCTCCGTTTCGGCAATAGCTCCCTGCTAAATACCATCAGTCAGCTTCGGCACCACCGCGACGTCATTGCCGCCTTCCTTCTTCATCCCACCGCGGCCCGCTTCGAACTGAGCCAGGGGCCGCTGACAGATTCTTTCGCTGAATAAATTTCCCCTCATGAATCAATACGACGTTACCGTCATCGGCTCCGGGCCGGGCGGCTATGTAGCGGCCATCCGCTGTGCCCAGCTTGGCCTCAAAACGGCCCTTATCGAGAAATACCCCACCCTGGGCGGCACTTGCCTCAACGTGGGCTGCATCCCCAGCAAGGCCCTGCTCGACTCGTCCGAGCACTACCACAACGCCCATTCGGTGTTTGCCGAGCACGGCATCGGCCTCGACAACCTTACCGTGGACATGAACCGCATGATTGACCGCAAGGCCGGCGTGGTGAAGGCCAACGTGGAGGGCATCGGCTACCTGATGAAGAAGAACAAAATCGACGTCCTCACCGGCCTCGGCTCTTTTGTTGATAAAACCCACATCAGCATTGCGCCCACCGAGGGCGGCGAAGCCCAAATCGTTGAAACCAAGAACGTCATCATCGCCACCGGCTCCAAGCCCACGGTGCTGCCGTTCATCGCCCAGGACAAGGAGCGCATCATCACCAGCACCGAGGCCCTGAACATCCGCGAAGTGCCCCGGCACATGGTCGTGATTGGCGGCGGCGTGATTGGCCTCGAAATGGCCTCCATCTACGCCCGCCTCGGCGCGAAAGTATCGGTGGTCGAGTTCCTGGATTCGCTCATCCCGACCATGGACCGCGGCTTGGGCAAGGAACTGAAGCGCGTGCTGGGCAAAATCGGCATCGAGTTTTTCCTGAGCCACAAAGTAACCGGCGCCACCCGCGCCGGCGATTCCGTGACCGTAACCGCCCTCAACCCGAAAGGGGAGGAGGTAACCTTTGAGGGCGACTACTGCCTGGTGGCCGTGGGCCGCGTGCCCTACACCGCCGGCCTCAACCTCGAAGCCGCCGGCATCGAGATGGAAGAGCGCGGCCGCATCAAGGTCGATGCCCACCTGCAAACCAACGTGCCCGGCATCTACGCCATCGGCGACGTGATTCGGGGCGCGATGCTGGCCCACAAGGCCGAGGAAGAAGGCGTGTTCGTGGCCGAAACCATCGTGGGCCAGAAGCCGCACATCAACTACCTGCTCATTCCCGGCGTGGTGTACACCTGGCCTGAAGTGGCCGGCGTGGGCTACACCGAAGAGCAGCTCAAGGAGCAGGGCAAGGCCTACAAAATCGGCAGCTTCCCCTTCAAAGCCAGCGGCCGCGCCCGCGCCAGCGGCGACACCGACGGCTTCGTAAAAGTGCTGGCCGACAAAACCACCGACGAAATCCTGGGCGTCCACATGATTGGCCCGCGCATCGCCGACCTCATCGCCGAAGCCGTAACCGCCATGGAGTTCCGCGCCTCCGCCGAGGATGTGGCCCGCATGAGCCACTCGCACCCCACCTACGCCGAGGCCATGAAAGAAGCCTGCCTCGCCGCCACGGAAAACCGGGCGATTCATATGTAGTAAGGCAGCAGTTGACGATAGAAGAACGTCATGCTGAGCCTGTCGAAGCATCTCTACTGCTTCGTTGAAAACTCATTAAAAGCGGCGGTAGCTTCCAGAAGCTGCCGCCGCTTTTTTGTAGCTTAGGGTTATGACACAGGAAGAACACGTCCAGTATTGGCTGGATACAGCGGCGCAAGATTGGAACGCCTCCCAGGTTTTGGTAGCAAAGGCGCTCCTGCCAGCAGTGGTATTGGCGCATTGGACGCTTGAGAAGTTGAGCAAGGCTCTTTGGGTGCGACAGCACCCCGACGCTACGCCGCCTGCTACCGATGATGTAGCTCTTTTGCTGGCCGCCACTTCATTCCTCATGAATAAGGAGCAAACAGCCTTTGCGCAAACCCTGAAATCACTCCACGATGATGTACTGGAGCCCGACCCAAGGCTTCCCGTCCCCGCACCCGACCTAACAATAATCAGCACACAAGCAGGGGCTATGCGGGAGCAGTTGCTTCAAGCAATTAGAAACTGATGAGATGCCCCGCCCTGCGGCAGAAACGCAAAAGAGGCTGAAGCTACGGGAGATTCAGCCTCTTTTTTTGTAGTAATTAGCACCTACACCCTTTTCTTGAAAGGTCAGTGTAAAACTTGATTTGCGCGCCGCCAGAACAAGTACAAGTGTACTGAAAGCTTGCATCAAAAGCATCTATGATGCTGATAACAGAAGCAAGCATAGGTCCTGAGAAGCTCTCTAGTGCTCCTGTTTCGTAGTGCGATGCCCAGTTTCCAATAATGCTTGGGATGAGCGTAGTTTGAAGGTTCGATACTTGTGCAGCATCGAGAATCAGTGAATTAGCATTCTTATGGAGTTTCACAGAATGGTCAATAGCATCGAGACAGTTCCTAATCATCTTTTTGTCATCTCGGATTGCGAAATCCAATGGGACAGGTATTTTGACCTTGTTTATGATGTTTACTAGCTTGTATTCCATATACTGGCGTATATAGACTATACTAGTAGCTAATTGTCCCTCATTAATTAATCGTGTAGCCTCAGTTTTTAAACGGCTTTTATCGAATCCATCAGTAAATAGCATGCCTTTGGGGCCTGCACCTTGAAGCCTTTGGTGATGCCATCCGCTTCCAGCTGATGAGTCAAAATATTTTTGTAGGAGTCCATCATGGCTAAGAATTAATACTTGTGGCCCATCGGGGTCACCTGGCCTCGAAATTACTTGTTGAATTAGGGTCATCAAGTGGAATTGGTGCCCCGCATCAAAGCTAGAAGTAACGTCGTCTAGAATAATTAATCTTACTCGTGGAAGGGAATTTGTAGCAGCGGCAAGATAGATTGATATAGCTAAAGCATTTCTATAGCTTTCAGACAAAAGCGTTAAAGCCGTGAGGTTATGTTGACCAAAAAAGTTGTCCAAGCGCAGGTTCAAATCTTCACTGCCAGCCGATTTCTGAAGCTTTGGGATTACATATTCGTTCTTCATTATGAAATCGTAGATAAACCGATATTGGTTTTCTATGGAAGTCAGTTTATCGTTTGATACCCTTACTTCGGCTGCTGCAAAAGTGTCTTTTGCTTTTACGACAAACCTTTGCCAATCCAGTCTCTTATCCAGTTTACTTTGCAGTATTCCCAACTCTTCACCGATTGTGGACAGATTCATCAAGTGAGCAGATATCTGTGCTGCTGCTTCCAAATCCCTAGTTAAGTCTACAATTGATGCAGGAAGCGCTGCTTCTATGGTTGTACGCTCTTGCTTGTATCTTTCAAGAACGGAGATGCGCTTAGCTTCCAAAGAAGTTACGTAGCTTACTATGTCTGCTATGTATGTTTCGCTAATATTGCCAGATTCAAACAAAGAATCAAAATGAGTTGAAAGCCTCGCAGCTCTTTCAAGTTCTAAATGCGAAAGGTCTTCAAGGATTTGGCAGTCTAATCTTATCTGAGCTTTCTTCCATGCTGTTTTAAGAGCTTCATCATACTCTTTGATTTTTTCATATTGTTCAAGTACGGACGCTACGGTTTCTCGCACTGGCGAATCCGGGACTTCTAAACATATAGGGCATATATCTGCATTTGTCCATTCTGGCGTTTGCAGAATAGAGTTTGCTAGGATATGTATCTTATGAAACTCTGGCCCCTTTGTACTCGATAGCGCATTTTGTCGCTCTGTGATAATCGTAATTATTTCTTCGTGCTCTTGATTTTTTATTTCACCATTAGCGCGTTCTAACGCTGCTATTGCTTGAATAACAATTCCGAGTCTAACACGTTTTTCGCTTTTTTCAATTTGCTTTACTTCTTCTCTAAGTTGAGAAAAGTCAATTTTTGTGATTTTTTCGGAGTTGATTAATTGGGAAAGTATAGGGTTGCTTTTCAATGTTAGACAGGTTTGATTGTCTATATAATTGAGGTCATCCTTTTTATATTCATCTCCTGTTAATGCTTCAAAAGCCCCACTGATAGTTTGGTGTAACCTTGATATGGTTTGCTTGTGGTTAACGCATTTTGTGTTTAGCGTATCAATGTCGAAATCAGTTTTAACAGTTCGTGAATTGGCTAATGTCTCAAGTGCTTGACGCATCGTTGAAAGGCGCTCCAATCCAACTAAAGAAGCAAATGACCTGCCTCTGTTAAGCGGGGTATCTTCAATGAAACGAAGAAATGTGCGCTGGTCGAGGAAGGAAATAGTTTCTGCCAATTCAGCTAATATTTCTTCGGGTGTACGATGTCCCGAAGGACTACTTACATGACGTGAACCATCATGGTGCCTTTCAACTTTGATTGAGATTAGGCTTCCCCCTGCTTCTGGCTCAAGGCTGAGTTCTATTGTACCAGTACGACTCGAATGGAACCTGTTGCAGTAATAGTCAGAGGCATTTTCTCCAACTGGTAAGTCATTAAATCTTGTTATTTCTCCATGTATGGCATATGAAATAGCCTCAAATACTGAGCTTTTACCCGTGCCATTAGCAGCGAAGATTGAATTAACAGAATCTGATTTTAGCTTTATTTTCAAAGGGCTGCCCTCGTTGTTTATACCTCGAAAGCCTTCAATTGAAATTTCTTTAATAAAGTAGCTCATTTCTATTTGTCTAAAAATTCAATTACAGTATTGTTAAAGTCCTTCCGAGCTTGTTGTTTTGAACGGTCATCGTTCAGTTTATGAGCAATGTTGCCTAAATGCTCTTCAAGAATGGTTGCAAATTCGGGGTCTTCTTCTTTCATGTACCTAAAGAAATTATCAATATTTTCAGCAGGGCTTTTTTCAAGTTCAAACGAAAAGTCAGGCATGTTTTTGATTATGATTAAATTTAGGTCGCAATATGGGTATTAAAAGTGTGTTTTGAGTAAGAAATAAGCACCACAAACCCCCACCACCCAACCGCCCACCGCTTTCCAAGCACCGCCAGCGGCTTCCGGAGGCCCGCCAACCGCTTCCAGACCACAAACCTTGGCATCCCAAGCACCGCCAGAGGCTTCACAACGCTCGCCAACCGTTTTGCAACCACAAACCTCGCTTCCCAACGCCCGCCAATCGTTTCGCAGGTACAAACCTTCGCTCCTGACCACAAACCTTCCGGCTCCTAAGCAGCCGCTACGCCCCTCAATGGTCGTAGCTCACGACGCGGGTGATGCGCCAAGTGCCGGCCTGTTGCTGCCACACCATCACGAATTTGGAATTGCCGCAGTCGTTGCGGCCGTTTTCGACGTGGCAGAAGCGCTGGGTGGCAATGTGCATGGCTCCGTAGTCTTTCACGGGGTACACTTCCAGG
>JAYULN010000163.1:0-2321 GCA_043763525.1 Hymenobacter sp. | reverse complement strand
AGCCGCGCTGCCTGGCCGCCCAGCCCCACCGCCCGGCCTACAGCTCCGACGGCGACTACTTCAGCAAGCCCAACGCCGAAGACGTGTTCGACACCGTGTACGAGCTGATGAGCGAGGCCGCTCCCGAGCGGTTCCCGGAAATTTATTAGCGTTAAAACAGGTGACGCTGGGCCGAACTACTGGCCCAGCGTTACTTCCGAAGTGATAACCGTGTTGCTGACGTGCAGCGCCCGGTCCAGTATCGTAATCTCATACCGAAAAACCTGGCCCTTTTTGTACACCGACCCATCCAGCGAAATCGGTAGTCTACACCGCAATTCTCCTTTGAGAGGGGCCGGCTTGGCATCGGTGCCGTCCAGGCGCGGATACGTGCCGTCGTTTTCTCCGATTCTGCCAATCACGAATTTCGTGAACTGGCCAGTAGCCGGGTTTTTCAAATATGGCTGTATGAAGTAGTTGATTGCATTGGTGGTCTGGTTGCGCTGCGGCACCGGCGGCTGGGGAGGCTGGTTGTAGGGCGGCAGGTGAATATCGTCCTGCGATAGGCCGAGGTCGCCGTCTCCGTCTCGAAAATTTAGCACAAACGTCAGGTCATCAGATGCATCCTGAACACCCGCCGGGATGTGTACTACCTGCACCTCCTTAAAATCAATCTCCGGGGTGACGGGGTAATCGGGCGCGTTGATGCAGCCGGTGAGGCTGCCCGCCGTCAGGTAGGTGGCGGCCGCGCTCAGGGTACGAAACAGGTTCATAAGGACAGGCAGTGAAGAGACAGCAGCATAACGCCGAAAGTGGCCCCAAAGTACGTTTTTCCCAACGAATGCGCGCGCTTGTTGGTTCGCTCCGCGTAGCTTACCCAGCGGTCTGGTTATGAGTTTTCGTTCCGATTATTTGCGCCGCCTGCCTCAGGTCACGGCCGGCACGTTTGAGGCGGCCGCCCTGGCGCTGTTTCGGCACCAGGCCGCGCATTGCCCACCCTACGCCGATTACCTGAAGCAGCTCGGCCGTAATCCCGCTGCCATTTCCAGAATGGTGGATATTCCGTTTCTGCCGATTGAGTTTTTCAAGACCCACGAGGTACGCACCGACGCGGCCGACTGGGAGCCGCAGGAAGTATTTCTGAGCAGCGGTACCACCCTGCAACAGCGCAGCCGCCACCTCGTGCGCGACCCGGCGCTGTACCGCGAAAATGCCGCCCGCATCTTCGAGCAGTACTACGGCCCGCTCACCGGCTGGACGTTCCTAGCGCTGCTGCCCTCGTATCTGGAGCAGGGCCAGTCGTCGCTGGTGGCCATGATGGACTACTTCGCCCGGCAGTCGGGCCAAACGCAGCCCGCGTTTTTCCTGCACGACCACGCTGCCCTACGCGCCGCCTTGGCCAAAGCCAAGCAAGTGCCGGGCCGCCGCGTCATGCTCATCGGCGTGAGCTACGCCCTGCTCGATTTCGCCGCCGAAGTTGGCCCCGCGCCGGAGTTACAGGGCCTCACCGTGCTCGAAACCGGCGGCATGAAAGGCCGCCGCCGCGAGATGATTCGCGAAGAGCTGCACCAGGAACTGCAAGTTGCGTTCGGCCCGGCCGGCATTCATTCCGAATACGGCATGACGGAATTGCTCAGCCAGGCCTACTCGCTGGGCGATGGCCGCTTCTACTGCCCGCCGCCGCTGCGGGTGCTGCTGCGCGAGCCGTCGGACCCATTTTCGGTGGCGGAGTTCCGGCTCGACGGGGCTATCAATGTGATTGACTTGGCTAATATTGATTCCTGCGCTTTTATCGAGACGAAGGATTTAGCACGGATGCACCCGGATGGCTCGTTTGAGGTGCTGGGGCGGATGGATAATTCCGACGTGCGTGGGTGTAACCAGATGGTCTAATAGCTTGTACCGCGAAATTTTATTTCGCCCCCGCCTGAAACCCGAACGAGGAACCAACGGCGCGGGGGCGAAATAAAAATTCGCGGTACAAGTTCTTACTTCCCCGCAAACGCCTTCGCGTCGCCTTCTGTAATCGTTTCGTCGCTCATAATCACGAGGCGTTCCACTACGTTGCGTAGCTCGCGGATATTGCCGCGCCAATCCAGGCCTTTCAAATACTCCAGGGCTGCCGCATCCACTTTTTTGGGCTTGTTGCCGTAGTCGGCGGCGATGTCGTTGAGGAATTTCTGAATCAGCTCGGGGATGTCTTCGCGGCGGTCATTGAGGGACGGCACTTGAATGAGAATTACCGAGAGGCGGTGGTAGAGGTCTTCGCGGAAGTTGCGGTCGGCGATTTCCTGCATCAGGTTTTTGTTGGTGGCGGCGAGCACGCGCACGTTCACCGAAAT
>JAYULN010000162.1:0-5750 GCA_043763525.1 Hymenobacter sp. | reverse complement strand
CCGGTGGTGCAGAGCGAGATTTCGGGTGGCGGCACCAGCATCACGGGCAGCTTCGCCATCGAAGACACCCAGGATTTGGCCAACCAGCTGAAAGCCGGCAAGCTGCCCGCTCCTACCCGCATCGTGGAAGAGGCCGTAGTGGGTCCTTCGCTCGGTAAGGAAGCCATCAACCAAGGCTTGTACTCGTCGCTGGCCGGCTTGGTGATTATCATGATTTTCATGGCGGTGTACTACGGCCGCGCCGGCGTGGTGGCCGACGTATCACTGCTCTTCAACATGTTCCTGATTCTGGGCGTGCTGGCGCAGTTTGGCACCGCCCTCACGCTGCCCGGCATCGCGGGTCTGATTCTGGTAATCGGCTCGTCGGTAGATGCCAATGTGCTGATTTTTGAGCGCATCCGCGAAGAGCTGAACCACGGCCTGACCCTGACTGATGCCATCAACAAAGGCTACTCGCGGGCGTTCTCAGCCATTTTTGACTCCAACGTAACCACCATGTTGATTGCCGTGATTCTCGGCTTCTTCGGCACGGGTCCGGTGCAGAACTTCGCCATCACCCTCGGCATTGGCGTGCTCACTTCCTTCCTGTCGGCCGTGTTCGTGTCGCGCATCATCATCGAATGGCTGGTGAAGGGCAACGAGAGCCACCCGATGACCTTCAGCACCTCGATTTCGCGCAACCTGTTCAAAAACCTGAACTTCGACATCGTGGGCAAGCGCAAAATTGCCTACTCGTTCTCGGCCTTCTTCATCATCGTCGGCTTCGTGCTGATGTACCTGCAGGGCGGCCCCAATCTGGGTGTCGACTTCAAAGGGGGCCGCGCTTACGTGGTCGACTTCAACAAAAATATGGAGGCCTCCAAAGTAGCCGACAAACTCCGCCCCGTATTCCAGGGCTCGGGACTGGAGGTGAAGCAATACGGTGCTCCCGACCGCCTGCGCATCACCACCGGCTACCTGGCCGAGGATGAAAGCGCCGCCGCCGATGCCAAAGTAGCCGCCGCCCTTAACCAGGGCCTGCAGCAGTACCGCGCCGATGCGCCGGACATCAAGTCGACCTCGAAAGTGGGGGCCACCATTGCCGACGACATCAAGCGTACGTCGGTGCTTTCGCTGGGCCTCACCCTGCTGGGCATCTTCGTGTACGTGCTGTTCCGCTTCGAGAAGTGGCAGTATTCAATGGCCGCCGTTATCGCGCTGTTCCACGATGCGCTGCTGGTTATCGCGGCCTTCCCGATTGCCGCCGCCTTCGGCGTGAAGTACGAGATGGACCAGATTTTCGTGGCCGCCGTGCTCACGGTTATCGGCTTCTCGATGAACGACACGGTGGTTATCTACGACCGTATTCGGGAGTACCTGCGCGAGAACCCCAAGCTGACCTTCGCCCAGGTGGTGAACCCGGCCCTGAACTCGACCTTCTCGCGGACGATGATTACGTTCACGACGGTGTTCCTGGTGGTCGTGGTGCTCTACATTTTCGGGGGTGAGACGCTGCGCTCGTTCTCCTTTGCCATGATTATTGGCGTGATTTTCGGCACGTATTCGTCGCTGTTCATCGCCACCCCGATTATCCTCGACACCTACGGCAAAAAAGAGGAGCGCGAGCGCCTCACCGCCGGGGAGGACGTGAGCGGCCTGCCGGGCGATGCCCCCAAGCTGAGCACGGCAACCGTCTAGACCACGGATTAAGTAGGTAGCCAGTATTAAGTAGTCAGTAGTCGGACATCAACCTGCTGTCAATCAAGATTTAACATTGGGTCTGACTACCGAATACTTATGTTTGACTACTTAGTAACTGGCTATAATTAAACGACCTATCTTTAGGAATGCGTAAACGCTTTGTCACCTTGGATCCAACCGAACGGGCCACCTTGCAGGCGGGTCGGCACCATCATCCCCGGCACCAATTCCGGGCGCGGTGCCAGGCCCTCTTGTTGAGCGCAGACGGCCACCCGGTTTCGGCCCTGATGCAGGTGTTGGCTGTGCGCCGGTCGACCGTGTACGCCTGGTTCACGCGCTGGGAAACGGGGGGGCTGGCCGGGCTGGCCAACGCGGCGGGCCAGGGCCGGCCGCCGGTGCTCACGGCGGCCGACGAGCCGCAGGTGCGCGCGGCCACGCGTGCCAACCGCCAGCAACTCGAAGAGGTGACGGCCACCCTACGCCAGGAGCTAAACAAAGAATTCTCCCCCAGGACGTTGAAATGTTTTTTAAAAAGTGTGGTGGGCGCTGGCACCGGTTCCGTCATAGCCTGAAAATGGCCCAGGACCCAGAGGACTACGCCGACAAGGCCGAACGCCTGGCGGAGTTGCAGCAGGTGGAAAAAGCCGGGCACATTGACCGCTACTACGGCGATGAATCGGGCTTTTGCCGAACCTCCGCCCTGCCCTACGGCTGGCAATTCCCCGGCGAGCAGGTCGCCACGCAGCCCCGCCACAGCCAGCGCTTCAACGTATTGGGCTTCTACAACGCCCCCACCAACGACTTGCACGCCGCTGCCCGAGAGGGCACCCTCGACGCGGCCTTTGTCATCGACACCCTCGAGGCCTGGGCCGCCACCCGCACCCGCTCCACCGTGCACGTGCTCGACAACGCCAAAATCCGCCACGCGGCCGCCGTTCAGGCGCGGCTGGCCACATGGGGAGACCAAGACGGATACGTGTTCTATTTGCCCGCCTATAGCCCGCACCTCAATAAAATTGAGACCCTGTGGCGTAAAATCAAGTACGAGTGGCTCCGCCCGGAAGCCTACGCCGATTTCAAGACGCTCAAAACGGCCGTCTGGCACATCCTCGACCGCATCGGCCTGCTCTACACTAGCCAATTCTCGACTTGATATAGCCCAAATAAATATGGCTCGTTACCTAAGCCCTTCAATCGCATCCTAGCAAAAAGGGTGGCCTTAAGACACTTGTAGAAAGGGCGATTCCAAGAGGTACAGAAGATACAAACGGCTCATCACAGAGGATTTCACTTGAGGTAGTTTAGTTAAGCCGGACAGAAGAAGTACGTGTATTTCTTCTGTGATGACAGCAAAAAAGAGTGGGACATCGCCCGACAAACGGCGTAAATACGACGAGGCGTTCAAGGCCGAGGCTCCGCGCCTGGCTTCGGAGAGCCGCAGTACGCAGGCGGCGGCGCGGCGGCCAGGCATTAGACCCAAGCTGCTTTACCGTTGGCAACAGGCCCAACTCGTGGCCGAGGTGGGCAGTGTAGAGGTGGCCCGCGACCCGAAAGTGCGCGTCCTACGGGCCGCCAACAAGCGGCTTGCGCAGGAACTGGACATTTAAAAAAAGCCTTGGTCATCTTTGGCCAGCCGACCCCATGAGCACCTGCGAGCACATCGCCCAGCGGGCCACCCAAGTGCCCGTGTGCCAGCTCTGCCGCGTGCTGCGGGTGGCCTCGGCCGCGTATTACGCTTGGCCACGCGCTTTAAGGACTTGCTGGCTCGGCATGGTGCCGTGCAGAGCATGAGCCGGCGCGGCAACTGCTACGACAACGCCCACGCCGAATCGTTTTGGAGTCGTTTCAAAGCCGAATTAATCGACGGCGGCCGCTTCCCCGGCCTGGCTGAAGCCCGGCTGGAAATCATATGCTAACGATGGGTCTGTAATGGGAGTCTGGCAGACTTGATATTGGCGCTTTGTGCGCGGCGGCGGTTTTACTGGGCGTGGAATTACCCGAAGTCCAAACCTTCAGCGTCAACGCCGTCACCGGAGTGCTGGCTTACGTGGGAAGCGAGTGGCAGAAGTGAGCCGCAGTGCGCAACCGAACTGCGGAAAATGCCTTGAATCAGCGAATGTCAGGCCCACCATTCTTTGGCAATTCGCATGTACCCGAGTACTGCATTTTCGGTATCATGTTACTTGTATAATGCCGTAATCGGCAACGGTGTGCAACAATTGTTAAGTTAAATGCTATCGGCGTTACCAGTCGATTCGAGCGGGGCCGGTGGACACCAAGGGCAAGTCGCGCGTCGCCAACATACCTTTGCGACTAGTAAACACCTTCTTATCTTCACCTTTTCGATGAAAAAAAATTACTATAGCCCTGCTGGGCGGGTTGCCTGCTGCCCCCAGCCCCATTGTTTGCCGGTTGATGGCTTGCGGGCGCTGACGCCCGCGCCTGCCGTTGCGACCTTCCTGGCTAAGCGCCTGGTGCCGCTGCTGGGAGCAACCGTGCTGCTGGTCCTGCCCGCCGCCGCCCAAAACGTAACCAATGGCGGCATGCTCAGCGTAGGCAGCTCCGCCATGCTGAGCGTGGGGACCGGCGGCCTCCGCAACGCGGCCGGGGCTACCCTCCTCAACAACGGTACGCTGCGCGTGGAGGGCCCCCTCACCAACGCCGGCACCCTGGACCTGGGCACGGCCGCCAGTGCGCTGGAAGTACGCGGCGACCTGACCAATACCGGCACCATTGCGCCCGGCAGCGGCACGACCACGTTCAGCGGACCGGCTGACCAGCTGCTCACGGCTGGTGGGGCCAGCTTGTACCGGGTGGTGGTGAACAAGCCAACGGCCGGGGCCAATACCCTGCGCCTGGCCGACGACCTGACCGTGACCAAAGCCCTCACGCTGGCCGCCGGCCTGGTGAACACCAAAACCGCCGGCACCCTGCACACGCTACGCCTGCCCAACGGTGCCACGCTCGGCGGTGAAGCCGACGGCCGCTACGTGCTGGGAGCCCTGCAGATAACGCGTGCCGCCGTGCGCGGGGCGGCGGTTGATTTCGGCCACGGGGCCGTGCTCGACCCCACCACCAACGACCTGGGCGCGGTGGCCATCACCCGCGTGGCGGGCCTGCTCGCGGCCGACGTGAGCTACAGCCAGAGCCCAAATAACCCCAGCCTGCAAAGCATCGACCGCACCTGGACGGTGGCTCCCGCCACGCAGCCCAGCGCCGCCGTGCAGCTCACCCTGAGCTGGCCCGCCGATAACGACCACGGCATTGCCAGCTTCGCCAAGGCCCGCGTGTGGGAGCAGTTGGCCACCGGCCAATCCTGGGCAGCAAGCGGCCCCGAGACCAACGCCAGCACCCGCAGCATCAGCATCAACCCCACGCTGCTCAACCGCTTCACGGTGGGCAACGCGGCCAATTCGTTGTCGGCGAAGCCCCAGGCGGGCGGTTTTGTGGTGTACCCCACCCGCGTGCCCGCCGGGCAGGCGGCCAGCTACCACTACACCGGCCCGAATGAGGCCGGCACGCTGGAAATTCTGAACGTGATTGGCCAGACGTTGCGCCGCGTGGCCCTCGATGGCCGCCCCACCGGAGCCGTGCCCCTGACCGACCTGGCCACGGGCGTGTATTTCCTGCGCTACACTGGCCCGGCCGGCCGCTTCACCACCCGTTGCGTGGTGGAATAGGCTCCCGCGCCCAGTTGCTCCCCCTAATCATTTCGTTTGTTTAGCTACTTCTTTTTCATGAAACACCTCTTTTTTTCCCGACACGGCCTCTTACTCCTCGCTCTGCTAGCTGGCGGGCACTTCTCGGCCCTGGCCCAGGGCGGCGTGGGCATTGGCACGAAAGTCGCCGATGTGTCGGCCGCCCTCGACATTGTCTCATCGAGCAAAGGAATGCTGGTACCCCGCATGACCAGCGCCGCACGCAAAGCCATTGCCAGCCCGGCCACCAGCCTGCTCGTGTTTCAGACCGACGCCCCGGCCGGCTTTTACTACAACGCTGGCCGGCCCACTGCCCCGGCCTGGACCCTGCTCAACCCCGCCAGCGGCGACAACCTGGGCAACCACATCGCC
>JAYULN010000161.1:0-2328 GCA_043763525.1 Hymenobacter sp. | reverse complement strand
GAACATAAGTATTCGGTAGTCAGACCCAATGTTAAATCTTGATTGACAGCACTTTCATGTCCGACTACTGACTACTTAATACTGGCTACCTACTTAATGATGACTCTTGGTTAGGAGCCGTTTATTATCCACCCGAATTACCTTTTGACTTATGTTTATTCTCATGCTAGGCCTCTTGCTGGCCACCGTTCTCCTGACTTTCAAAACGGTATCGAACGCACAAAAAATGCTGGCTCCAGCGCTCATTCGGGTGAAGTAGTCATTTTGCGAAAAGCCCATAAAAAAAGCAGCACTCGGGCTGCTTTTTTTATGGGCTTTCAGGGGCCAGATATAATTTTATTCGGCGCTTCTCAACCGACTACTTAGCGAATCACCAGCTTGCAAATCTGGCTGGTGTTGTCGGCTTCGAGGCGCACGTAGTACAGGCCGTTGGCAAATTTGCTGAGGTCGAGCATTTTGGTGTAGCGGTCGTTCATCTCGGTCAGCGTTTCGTGGTACATCACCGAACCAATGACGTTGAGCACGCTCAGCTCGACCTTTTTGCCTTGCAGGTTATTGATGGTGAGGTGAACGATGCCGGTGCTGGGGTTGGGGTATACGAGCAGGGTTTTGTCGTCGCCGGGTCTGGGCTGCTGGCGGTGGCGAAGCATCGTGGTGGCTTCGGCAACGGGCAGGGTATTAAACATCGGCCCTAAGCTGAGGCTTAAACAGACAAATAACAGTAGCGGTAAAAGTAGGCGTTTCATCATAGTAATAATTAATGGACGGCAAAAACAAGTGCAGGCTGCACCAGCTTAACGGGTATTGGGTGGTTTCGGAGGCAAAGGTACGGCAGTGCCGCCACTAGGCCTACCGTAATATACCTAAACCTCGATGAATTACGGTATTTTCGCCGCGATGGTTATCCTTTTATCGACTAATTAAGTGGACGTTCTGTTGATTGGGGGCGGGCTTGCGGGCCTGGCAGCCGCATTGGATTTAACCGGGCGCGGGCACCGCGTGGCGTTGGTCGAGCGCAAGCAGTACCCGTTCCATAAAGTGTGCGGCGAATACGTGAGCAACGAGGTGCTGCCCTACCTGCGCCGCCTCGGGGCCGACCCCGCCGCGCTGGCCCCGGCGGCTATTAATCAGTTCCTGCTATCGTCGCCCGGCGGGCGGGTGCTCACCGCGCCGCTCGACCTCGGCGGGTTTGGAGTAAGCCGCTACCTGCTCGACGATTTTCTGTACCAGTTGGCCGTGGCCCGGGGCGTGACATTCTACCTGAAAAACACGGTGACGGACGTGGCCTACGACCCCGCCGCCGACCAGCACCAAGTAACCCTGGCCGATGGCCGCCAGCTCGCGGCCCGCATGGTGCTGGGCACCTACGGCAAGCGCGCCAACCTCGACCGGCAGCTGCAACGGGCCTTTTTTGCCCAGCGCTCGCCTTACCTCGGCGTGAAATACCACCTGCGCCTGCCCGGCTTTGCCCGCGACGTGATTGCGCTGCACAACTTCGCCGATGGCTATGCCGGCATCTCGGCCATCGAGGAGGATAAGCTGTGCTTTTGCTACCTCACCACCCGCCAGAACCTGAAAGAGCACGGCAGCATTCCGGCCATGGAACGGGAGGTGCTGGCCAAAAATCCGCACCTGCGCGATATTCTGGCCTCGGCCGAAGTGATGTATCCGCAGCCGGAGGTCATCAACGAAATTTCCTTTGCACCCAAGCAGCCCGTCGAACAGCACGTGCTGATGGTGGGCGACGCGGCCGGCCTCATCACCCCGCTGTGCGGCAACGGCATGGCCATGGCCCTGCACGGGGCGGCGCTGGCAGCGGCGGCGGCCCACGATTTTTTGGCGGGCCACACCATCCGGACGACCATGGAAACGGCCTATACCCGGGCCTGGCAAGCGCAGTTTGGGGCGCGGCTGCGGTTGGGCCGGGCGGTGCAGCGGCTGTTTGGCGGGCCGGTGCTGAGCGAGCTGGTGGTGGGCGGCCTGCGCCACTGGCCGGGCGCGGTGCGGGCGCTGATGCGCCGCACGCACGGGCACGAATTTTAGCCTGACTGGCCGGATATGGGGGCTGGGAACACCCGCAGCTGAGTGGCTTACGCTCATCGGGTTCGCCGGCGAGCAGGAGCCTGTTTGGGGGCGTTATCGCTGCCCCACGCCACAATCTTATTGGCGTTATTTTAGCTAAGCGAGGCGCAAAACCGTTAATTGCACCGTAAGTAGTAGTTGTTATACCGAGGCTGTTTAGAAAGTCGCCAAAATCAATCAGACCGTCATGCTGAGCTTGTCGAAGCATCTCTACCGCTCCGTTGAACGTCGCATACGAAGCGGTAG
>JAYULN010000160.1:0-13898 GCA_043763525.1 Hymenobacter sp. | reverse complement strand
TTTTTTTGCCCGCTTGTTTCAAAATCTATGTCTTTCGACCGTACCCTAGTGCTGGAAATGCTCCGCGACGCCATCGGCGAGCACGAGCTGTTCATCGTGGGCCTCACCGTTTCCGATTCGGTGCTGCCGAAGGTCACCGTCATCCTCGATGGGCCTGCGGGCCTGGCCATTAAGGAGTGCGCCACCATCAGCCGCCGGCTGGCCCGGCGCATCGACGAGCACTACGGCGAGGAGTCGGCTTACTCCCTGGAAGTAACCAGCCCCGGTGCCGACCAGCCCCTCACCGACCCGCGCCAGTACCCGCGCCACATCGGCCGCTCGCTGGCCCTCAAGCTGGCCGACGGCACCGAAAAAACCGGCACCCTCACCGCCGCCACGCCCGAGGGCGTGGAAATTGAAGAAGTCATCAAAGTAAAAACCAGGAAAACCACCCTGCCCGCCGCCTTTTATCCCTTCGCGGACATTGCCGAGGCCAAGGTGGTTATCTCCTTTAATCGCTGATTCGCGTTGATTTTGCTGATTTCATTGATTTCGTTCTGAATAAGCAAGGTCGGCAAAAGGCAATAGGAATTAAGGGTTTTTGAAAAAGTAGAAACAACGAAAAATCAGCGAAATCAGCCTAATCAGCGTCAATCAGCGATTTATGAATAGCCACGAACTAATCGAATCCTTCGGCGAATTCGCCCGGAGCAAGAACATCGACCGGCCCACGATGATGAGCATCCTGGACGACGTGTTTCGCACGATGATTCGCAAGAAGTACGACCAGGACGAAAATTTCGACGTTATCATCAACCCCGATAACGGTGACCTGGAAATTTGGCGCAACCGCGAAATCGTGGACGACAACTCCGAGGACATCTGGGACCACGACAAAATTACCCTCACCGATGCTCAGAAAATTGAGCCTGATTTTGAGGTTGGTGAATCCGTAGCCGAAGGCGTGAAGCTGGAGGACTTCGGCCGTCGGGCCGTGCTTATGGCCCGCCAGACGCTGATTCAGCGCGTGAAAGACCTGGAGCGCGACAATCTGTACCAGAAATACAAGGACCAGGTGGGCGAAATCGTGACCGGCGAAGTGTACCAGGTGTGGAGCCGCGAGGCCCTCATCATGGACAAGGACGACAATGAGCTGGTGATGCCCAAGGGCGAGCAAATTCCCAAGGACCGGTTCCGCAAGGGCGACACCGTGCGGGCCGTCGTGCATCGCGTGGAAGTCATCAACGGTACCCCGAAAATCATTCTCTCGCGGGCCGCGCCGGCTTTTCTGGAGCGTTTGTTCGAGCTGGAAGTGCCTGAGATTTATGACGGCCTCATCGTTATTAAAAACGTGGTGCGCGAGCCGGGCGAACGCGCCAAAGTGGCCGTCGAAAGCTACGATGAGCGCATCGACCCCGTAGGCGCTTGCGTGGGCATGAAGGGCAGCCGCATCCACCCGGTGGTGCGCGAGCTGGAAAACGAGAATATCGACATCATCAACTACACCGATAACCTGGAACTCTATATTGCGCGGGCACTATCGCCGGCCAAGGTGGGTTCTATGAAGATAAACCAGGAGAACGGCCGGGTTTCCGTGTTCATGAAGCCTGACCAGGTGAGCCTGGCCATTGGCCGGGGCGGTGCCAACATTAAGTTGGCCAGCCGGTTGGTAGGCATGGAAATCGACGTGTTCCGCGAAGCCATCGACTACGAAGAGGATATTTCGCTGGACGAGTTCCAGGACGAAATCGAGCCTTGGGTACTGGCCGAGCTGAAGAAAATCGGCCTCGATACCGGCCGCGCTGTGTTGGCCGTGAAAAAGGACGACATCGTGCGCCGTACGGAACTCGAAGAAGAAATGGTGGATGATGTATATCGCATTATCCGTCAGGAATTTGCCGACGACGAAGACCTCGACGAAAGCACGCTCGACGCTGCCAAAAGCCGCGTTGCCGCTGGCAAAGACACCGAAGCAAAAGCCGCCGCAACCGACGAGGAAGCGGCCGTAACCCACGCCTCGGCCATCGAAACTGCCCCCGAGCATACCGCTCTGACGACGGAAATCACCGAAGAAAACAACCAATTGACTGAGGAAGCGGGCGCAAGCTCTCCCGCCGAGCCAGCCCAATGACGGCCGCGCGGCCGGTACGGCAAGGGTAACAAATCGGGCCAGTTGGCGCGGTTTGCGCCCTGCTGGCAAGATTTAATGTAATACCTTTGCACTTAGAAGCGTATCGTACGCGAGAATAGATAGAATGGCGGAAGCAACCCCGAAACGGCTACAACAGGCGGCCAAAGACCTGAACATTGGAATGGATAGGGTGGTCGAAGCCCTGGCCAAGAAAGGTATCCAAGTAGAGAACAAGCCCACCACCAAACTGACTGGTGAGCAAGTGGCCTCGCTTGAGAAGGAGTTTGCGGCCTCTGCCCACGACCGGCAGGAGGCGCAAAAAGTCATTCAGGCCAAGCGCCAGAGTGACCTCGATGCCGCTCCCAAGCCTGCTGCGCCGGCCCCCCGACATGCGCATGCTCCGGCTGCGCCCGCCCCGGTTGCCAAGCCGGCCGTGCCGGTAACACCCGTGGCGGCTGCGCCGGTCGAGGCTCCGGCCCTGGCCCCCGCTGTGCCGGTGGCTCCGGCTGCCGCGCCGGTTGCTTCGGTGGCCGCCGCGCCGGCTCCCGCGCCCGAAGCTCCCACCGTGCCTGGCCTAAAAGTGCTGGGTAAAATTGAGTTGGATAGCAGAGGCCGCGTGGTTGCGCCCAAGCCCAAGCCGGCCGAAACGCCGGTGGCGGCTGCCCCGGTAGCTACCCCAGCGCCCGTCGCGCCCAAAGTGGAAGCTCCGGCTGCGCCCGCGCCCAAAGTAGCAGCCCCAGCTGCTGCGGCCCCATCGCCTACGCCGGCTCCAACTCCCGTAGCTCCGCCAGTGGCTAAAGCCGAAGTGGCTGCTACTGCTCCGGTAGCGGCTGCTACCAATCCGGTTGTGGTCGCTCCGGCGGCACCAGCTGCCCCAGTGGCTGCTGCCACGCCGGCGGCCCCGGCCGAAGCTGCGGCTCCGGTTGAGGATACCAGCACGATTGTTGCCAAGTCGGACACGCTGAAAGGCCTGACCGTGCTGGGTAAGATTGACCTTTCTTCGATTAACAACGACCGGCGTGGGCCGGGTGGCCGTGGCCCCCGCCCCATTGCATCGTCGGATGTGAGCAAGCGCGGGCTGCCCGCTGGCCCCGGCCAGAAGAAGCGCACCCGCCTGCCTGGCCCTCCCGGCAGCACTACCAGCCCGCCCAGCCCCGGCTACCAGGGCAACCGCCCGGCGGGCGGCCCCGGCCAGGGTGGTGGCTACCAGGGCAACCGCCCGGCGGGTGGCCCCGGCCAGCGTCCCGGCGGTCCTGGTCAGCGCCCCGGCCAGTCGGCTCCCAAGCCCAATGCTCCCGCTCTTACTCCTGAACAGGCTGAAAAGCAGATTCAGGAGCAGATTAAGGCCACGCTGGCCAAGCTCGGCGGCAACAAAGGCGGCAACACGCAGAACCGCGCCAAGTATCGCCGCGACAAGCGGAGCATGCTGGCGGAAGACCGCGAGGCCCTGCGCGCACAGAATGAGCTGGATGCTAAAATCCTCAAGCTCACCGAATTCATCTCGGCCAACGACCTGGCTTCGCTCATGGACGTGAACGTGAACGAGGTTATCAAGGTCTGCTTGGGCATGGGCATGTTTGTGTCCATCAACCAGCGCCTTGATGCCGAAGCCATTACGGTGATTGCCGACGAATTCGGCTTTGATGTGGAATTCCTATCGAAAGAAGAGGAAGAAATCAGCATCGATGCCGGCGATAACGAGGAGGACCTCCGCCACCGTGCGCCGATTGTGACCATCATGGGTCACGTCGACCACGGCAAGACGTCGCTGCTTGACTACATCCGCGACGCGAGTGTGGCCAAGGGTGAAGCCGGTGGCATCACGCAGCACATTGGTGCCTACGAGGTGCGGACCAAATCGGGCCAGCCCATCACCTTCCTTGATACGCCTGGTCACGAAGCCTTTACGGCCATGCGTGCCCGTGGTGCCAAGGTAACGGACATTGCCATCATCGTGGTGGCGGCCGACGATTCGGTGATGCCTCAGACGAAGGAAGCCATCAACCACGCGCAAGCCGCTGGGGTGCCGATTATCATCGCCCTCAACAAGATTGATAAGCAAAGCGCCAACCCCGAGAAAATCCGCGAGGAGCTTTCCCAAATTAACATTCTGGTGGAAGAGTGGGGTGGCAAATACCAGAGCCAGGAGGTTTCGGCCAAGTCGGGCATCGGTATTGAGGACCTGTTGGAAAAGGTGCTGCTGGAGGCCGAATTGCTCGACCTGAAAGCCAACCCCGACCGCAATGCCATCGGTACTGTTATCGAAGCCTCGCTGGATAAAGGCCGGGGCTACGTAACCACCGTGCTGGTGCAAACCGGTACGCTGAACGTGGGCGACATTATCCTCGCCGGCCCGCACTTTGGCCGCGTGAAGGCCATGACGGACCACCGCGGTAAGAAAATGAAAACCGCGCCGCCCGCTACGCCGGTGCAGGTGCTTGGCCTCACCGGTGCCCCGCAGGCCGGCGACCGCATCCAGGTGATGGAAACGGAGCGCGAAGCCCGCGAAATGGCCACGCAGCGTTTGCAGCTGGCCCGCGAGCAGACCATCCGGACCAAAAAGCACATCACGCTGGACGAAATTGGTCGCCGTCTGGCTATCGGTTCGTTCAAGGAACTCAACATCCTGGTGAAGGGCGACGTGGACGGCTCGGTGGAAGCTCTATCGGACTCCCTGCTCAAGCTGAGCACGCCGGAAGTGAAGGTGAACATCCTGAGCAAAGGGGTGGGTGCCATCTCGGAAAGCGACGTGCTATTGGCTTCGGCTTCCGATGCCATCATCATCGGCTTTCAGGTGCGGCCCT
This sequence comes from Hymenobacter sp., assembly GCA_043763525.1. GTDB lineage: Bacteria > Bacteroidota > Bacteroidia > Cytophagales > Hymenobacteraceae > Hymenobacter. The sequence continues at coordinate 8,984 of JAYULN010000160.1, read as the reverse complement.
CGCAGAGTGCCCGTAAGCTGGCCGAGCAGGAGCAGATTGATATTCGCCTCTACAGCATCATTTACAACGCCATCAACGAGGTGAAGGATGCTATGGAAGGCATGCTGGCCCCAACGGTGCAGGAAGTAATTGTGGCCAACGCCGAAGTCCGGATGGTGTTCAACATCACCAAAGTAGGCTCGATTGCCGGCTGTATGGTGACGGAGGGCACGTTCCAGCGCAAAACCCGCGTGCGGGTGGTACGCAACGGCATCGTGCTGCACACCGGCGAAATTCAGGACCTCAAGCGCTTCAAAGACGACGTGAACGAGGTTCGCCAGGGTTACGAATGCGGTATTTCCATTAAGAACTTCAACGAGTTGCAGGAAGGCGACAACATTGAGGGCTTCGAAGAGAAGGAAATCAAGCGCACTCTCTAGACCACGGATTAGCACGGATTTTAGCGGATTTCACGGATTTTGTGGTCGATTCCGTTTTATCGTCAACGCAAAGAGGCTTGCCATTCGGCAAGCCTCTTTGCGTTTATAGTTAGTGGGTACTGGCGCTAATCAGGTAACGTAAAGTTAAAGAGGCCACCCGTTTGGGTGGCCTCTTTAACTTTACGTCCTGACGGAATCGACCATAAAATCCGTGAAATCCGCTAAAATCCGTGCTAATCCGTGGTCTAGAAGAGGAGGAACTTCTTGTGGTCTTTATGCTTATGCACCAGCGGCTTGCCCGCCGGGTTCGAGCCGCCCATCGAGTGGCTCATGCCGCGCCTCTGCTCGGCGTAGCCGGGCTTGCCGGCCTGGGCCTTGAACTTGCGAACGATGAAGCCTCCACCGCTGCGGTTGGAGTCGAACTGGCGCTCGGGAGCCCCGTTGCGGCCACCGAAGCTGGTATTGCCGGTGCGGGCTTCGAGAAGCTCCAGCTGCTGGTCGCGCTTGATTTCGTCGGGCGACATGGCGGCGCGGCGCTGATTGCGGGCTAACTCTTCGGCGTTGTTGCCGGTGTTGCGGCGGGCGTTGGCTTCGCTGTTTTGCCCAGGGGCGGGAAATGCGGGGCCAGTTTGGGCCTGAGCGGCGGCAGTAGCCAGTACACTCAGGAGGGTGGCGGCAAGCAGGGTTTTCATGTCGGCGAAGAAGAAGTGGGGTGGGGGAACAGTTGCGGCCTAACGGATGCGGGAAACGAGTGGTTCAATAAACGAAGGTGCGAAACAGGTATTGTGGCCTAAGCTACTGCGAAGTTCGCAACTTATGTTGATTCGATGCTTTACCTCATCACTGTAAAAGCGCTGCTTGAGGCAAAAAAGACAAAACCGCTGCCTGCCTCTCGACAAACAACGGTTTTTTCTCGTTGAATGGAATCGTGCGATTTAGCTGCGGCCAGTGCGCAGGGCGTCGCGGATGTCCATGAGCAGCCGCTGGTCGGTGGTAGGGCCGGCGGGCACGGCCACCACTTCCACGGGCGCTTTCTTCATCTTGTTGGCGGCTTTCACAATCATGAAGATGATGAAGGCGATGATGAGAAAGTTAATAAGCGCATTCAGGAACAGGCCGTAGTTGATGGTGCCGATGCCGGCCTTTTTGGCTTCTTCGAGGGTGGCGTAGTGCTGCCGGTTCATGGCAATGAACAGGTTGGCGAAATCGACCTTGCCGAGTGCCAGGCCCACGATGGGCATGATGATATCGTCGGTGAGGGAGGTAACGATTTTACCGAAGGCCGCGCCGATGATGACACCAACCGCTAGGTCGAGCACATTGCCTTTGGAAATAAATTCTTTAAATTCGGAAACAAAGCCCATTGCAGTAAAAGGTTGGTGAGTGAAAAAAGTGATACTGGTAAAGCTACGTATCTAATGATAAATACATTCGGCTGGTTACGATTGCAAAGGTGTGGAAGCGTTTGGGGATGCTGCCGGATTTTAGGCGAGCGAATGCTGGGGGACGATGAACCCGGCTTTTCGCGTAGTCGGCCTGGGGCGGCTCAGGCCCTATCTTTGGCCGGGCCAATGCAACCAGGGCCTGTTCTTCATGTCTGCATCCTTCGATAACCTGCTCTACGACCTCGATGCCGCCAGTGGCATCCTCACCATCACCATCAACCGGCCCAGTAAGCTGAACGCGCTGAACGCGGCCACGATTATCGACATCGACGCGGCCATGCAGCGGGCGCTGGACGAGCCGGCCGTGCGCGGCATTATCCTTACGGGCAGCGGCGAAAAGGCCTTTGTGGCCGGGGCCGACATTGCTGAGCTGGCCGCCCTCACGGCCGCCCAGGCCGAACGCGCCGCCGAGCACGGCCAGGAAGCCTTCTGCCGCATCGAGGAAAGTACCAAGCCCGTGGTAGCCGCCGTGAACGGCTTTGCGCTGGGCGGCGGCTGCGAGCTGGCCATGGCCTGCCACATGCGCGTGGCTTCCGACAATGCCCGTTTCGGCCAGCCGGAGGTGAACCTGGGCCTGCTGCCCGGCTACGGCGGCACCCAGCGCCTGCCCCAGCTCATCGGCAAGGGCAAGGCCATTGAGCTGCTGCTGACGGCCGACCTGCTGAAGGCCGACGAGGCCCTGCGCCTGGGCCTGGTGAACCACGTAGTGCCCCAGGCCGAGCTGCTCGATTTTTGCCGCCAGCTGCTGAGTAAGATTCTCGGCAAGGCCCCGCTGGCCGTGGGCATGGTGCTGGAATGCGTGAACGCCCATTACGCCAAGAACACCAACGGCTACGAGGAGGAAGCCAAAGCCTTCGGCCGGGCTTTCGAAACCGATGATTTTAAGGAAGGCACGCAGGCGTTTGTGAAAAAGCGCCCGGCGGTATTCACTGGGAAATAAGCCTTCGGCAATGAGGAATGAAGAATGAGGAGTCAGGGATTGCCGCTGTGGCAATGCTCTCAATTCCTCATTCTTCATTCCTCATTCTTCATTACCAAGAATGAGTGTAGTTAAAAAATTAGCGTCGCAAACGGCCGTGTATGGCGTGAGCAGCATCGTGGGCCGGGTGCTCACCTACCTGCTCACGCCGCTGTACACGGGGGCTTTTGCGGCGGCCGAATTCGGGATTGTGACCGGGCTCTATGCCTACGTGTCGTTTTTGAACGTGGTGTTCACTTACGGCATGGAAACCACGTTTTTCCGCTTCGCCAACCGCCCGGGTACCAACCGGCAGGAGCTCTACGACCGGGTGCTTAGCGTGCTACTGCTGAGCACGACCGCCCTCACGGGCCTGCTCATGCTGCTGGCCCGCCCGCTGCTGAAGCTGCTGGCCATTCCGCCGGGCCACGAGCGCTACGCCGTGTGGGTGGCCCTGATTCTGGGCCTTGATGCGCTGACGTCCATTCCGTTTGCCCGGCTGCGGCTCGAAAACAAAGCCCGCAAGTTTGCCGGCATCAAGCTGGCCGGCATTGTGGCAAACGTAGCGCTGAACCTGTTTTTCCTGGTGCTGTGCCCGGCCGTGGCCGCCGGCAAGTGGCTGCCGGCCCTGCAGCCGCTAGTGGCTCGCGTGTTCGACCCCACGGTGGGCGTGGGCTACGTGTTTCTGAGCAACCTGTTTGCCAGCGGCCTCACGCTGCTGCTGCTGAGCCGCGAGCTGCTGGATTTCTGCTTCCGCCTGAACCTGGAATTTGTGCGGCCGCTGCTGGGCTATGCCTTCCCGCTGATGTTGATGGGGTTGGCCGGCATGGTGAACGAAACGCTGGACCGCATTCTGCTGCCCATGTGGCTGCCGAAGAATTTCTACCCCGGCCAGAGCAGCCTCACGGCGGTGGGCATCTACGGGGCCTGCTACAAGCTGAGCATCCTGATGTCGCTGGTGATTCAGGCGTTCCGCTACGCGGCCGAGCCGTTCTTCTTCGCCCAAAACACCGAGAAGAACTCGCCGGCCACGTTTGCCATGATATTGAAGTGGTTTACGCTCTGTTGCGCGGTGATTTTCGTGGGTATCAGCCTGAACGTGGAGGACTTTGGATGGCTGTTTCTGCGGCGGCCCGAGTACTTGCAGGGGCTGGTGGTGGTGCCGATTCTGCTGCTGGCCAATCTGTTTCTGGGGGTGTACTACAACCTCTCAGTCTGGTTCAAGCTCACGGATAAAACGTATTACGGCACCTACATCGGGGCGGGCGGGGCGGTGCTCACCATTGCCCTCAACTTTCTGCTGATTCCGCTGCTGGGCTACCTGGGTTGCGCTATTGCCACGCTGGCTTGCTATTTTATGATGGCTATTCTGTGCTGGCGGCTGGGCGAGCGGCATTTCCCGGTGCCGTACCCGGCGCTGCGACTGGGGCTGTGGCTGCTGGGCGCATCGGCGTTGGTGGCGCTGGGCTGGGGCGTATCGGTGGAAGACTGGTGGGTCCGCCACATTTGGCACGCGGGGCTAACGGCAGTATTCCTGCTGGCGCTATGGCTGGTGGAGCGGCCCCGGCGGTCAATGGGCCAATAGCTGGCGGCCTTAGCAAAATTACTTCCGCACGCGAATGAGTCAGCCGCCGCTTCTCTTTGGACTGAGTGCTGTACTGCTGGCTGTGAGCATAGTGTGCTACCAAAGGGGGCAGCTACGTTCGGCAGTGGTTGCCCTGATGTGTGCCGCTTTTGGCCTACACCTTGCGGTGGCCGTTCTCGACCCTTTTCTGCACGATTGGGATGAGCGTTTTCACGCGCTGGTTGCCAAAAACCTGCTCTTGGATTGGGAGCGGCCCTTGCTGCGGGCCACGCCCGTGCTGCCTTACAAGTATCAGCAATGGTGCTGCAACCATGTTTGGCTGCATAAGCAGCCACTGTTTTTGTGGCAGCTGGCTGGTAGCCTCCGGCTGTTTGGGGTGAATGAGCTGGCGTTGCGTATGCCCAGTGTTTTGCTGGCCGCCTTGGTTATCTGGCCAGTTTACCGATTGGGATGCCTGATTTTCAGTCCGGCGGTGGGGTATCGAGCCGCCGTGTTGTTTGCGCTGGCCTATTATCCATTGGAGTTGGTGAGCGGTTGGCAAAGCGTGGACCACAGCGACGTTGCTTTTCTTTTTTACATCACCAACAGCGTTTGGGCGTATTACGAGAGCCGCCAGCCGGGGGCGCGGCCACTGCGTTGGGCGCTGCTGGCTGGAATGTTTGCCGGCGCGGCAGTGCTGTGCAAGTGGCTGCCGGGCCTGGTGGTGTACGTGGCCTGGAGTACGGATGTGCTTGCCAGTCCAACCCGTCGGCGGCAGGGGCGGGAATACGGTTTGCTGTTGGTTTCGGCGGCGGTGGCGCTGGCTGTGTTTCTACCCTGGCAACTGTATATCCACAACCGGTTTCCGCTCGAAAGCGCCTTCGAGCAACTGTATGCCTCCAAGCATTTCGGGCAGGTACTGGAGGATAAAGGTGGGCCGTGGTACTTCTACGTCGCTAATCTGTGGTACCAATTTCAATGGATAATGCTGCTGATTGGCACTGGGCTGGGCTTATTGTCGACCCCACGGTTGCGGCACAGGCCGCTGCTGCCCCTGCTGGTAACCTGTGGCACAGCATTCGGGTTTTTCTCGTTGGCGGCCACCAAAATGGTGTCGTATACCTACATGGTGGCCCCTTTGCTGCTGGTGCTGGCCGCTGCGGCCTGGGCAGAAGGTGCGCAATGGCTAACCCAGCGCGGCGGTGCCTGGCGCACGGCCGGGCCGCTGCTATTGGCTGGGGTAATTGGGGTAATCGATTTGCGACCGACCGCGCTACTCAAGCATCACACCACGTCCGATGCCAGTAGCCCGGCCAGGCAGCAGCGACAGCGCAAGCTTCAGCACACGGCCATCTATCGGCACCTCGATGCCTTGGTGCCGCCGGGGTATGTGGTGCTCAATGCGCCGCCGTTTGAGGACGTAGAGGCCATGTTCTACTCCAGTCGCAACGTCTATTCCTGGTCGCCAGCGGAGGCCGATTATCGGGCGTTGCAAGCAAAGGGCATAGGCATAGCGGTTTTTGCCGGTCCGGGCAGTCCGGCGCTGCCCGTTTACTTGCAGGAGCCCAAGGTACTGGTGATAAAAGCACTGCTTGAGTAGGCAGCCGGGTAAAAATGCGCCGCAGCGTTTATTCTATATTTGCTCGTTCCTTCTATCGAATACCCTTAAATCAAGGAAATGTATGATTGCTGTAAAGTTGTACGGCTGGCGCGAAGGGTTGCAAAAAGTCGCTCTCACAAAACTTCAAACGGAGTTTCTTCAGCTTCCTCTTAAAGAGGCCAAGGGGAATGTTGACCGGCTGCTAGAAGGACAACAGTTTGAATTGCAATTTGAAAATGCCTCTATTGCTGCATATTTCATAAATCAGGCTCAGGTTTTGGGAGTGAATTGCCGTTTAGGTTACATCGCCCCTATGCAGATTCCCGTTGTTAACCACTCGCACCACCCGCTGCCCGAGTACCAAACCCCCCACGCCGCCGGCCTCGACCTGCGGGCCAACCTGGAGGAATCGGTAACGCTTGGGCCGCTTGAACGCGCCCTCATTCCCACGGGGCTGAGCTTGGAAATACCGGTGGGCTACGAGGCCCAGATTCGGCCCCGCAGCGGGCTGGCCTACAAGCACGGCATTGGCCTGGTGAACAGCCCCGGCACGATTGACGCCGACTACCGGGGCGAAATAAAGGTGCTGCTGGTGAATTTATCCAACCAGCCATTCGTGGTAAACGATGGCGAACGCATTGCCCAACTGATAGTTGCCAAGCATGAAACCATAAGCTGGCAGCCCGCCGAGGTGCTGAGCGAAACCCAACGCGGCGCGGGCGGGTATGGGAGTACGGGCGTATAGTTATCAGTTGTTCGTTGCTGGTTGTCAGGCCCCGCCTGCCGACATCAACGATATACCGGCCAACTGCTACCCGCAGAACACTAAACACTGACAACTACCCACGAACAACTGATAACTTCTCTCATATGAAAATAATCGTCCCGATGGCCGGCATGGGCAAGCGCATGCGCCCCCACACCCTCACCGTTCCCAAGCCGCTCATTCCGATTGCGGGCAAACCCATTGTGCAGCGTCTCGTGGAGGACATTGCCAAGGTGTGCGGCGAGCCGGTCGACGAAGTGGCCTTCATCATCGGGCGTTTCGGGGCCGAGGTGGAGAAAAGCCTGGTGAAAATTGCCGAGTCGGTGGGGGCCAAGGGCACCATTGTCTATCAGGATGAGCCGCTGGGTACGGCCCACGCCATTTTGTGCGCCAAAGAGAGCCTGACCGGGCCGCTGGTGGTGGCCTTTGCCGATACGCTTTTCAAAGCGGATTTTACGCTGGATTCGAGCGTGCCCGGCACCATTTGGGTGCAGCAGGTGGCCGACCCCAAGCCCTTTGGCGTGGTGAAACTGGACGCGCACGGCCGCATCACCGATTTCGTGGAGAAGCCCCAGACATTTGTATCGGACCTGGCCATTATCGGCATCTACTACTTTCAGGATGGCGAGTACCTGCGGAGTGAGCTGCAATACCTGCTCGACAATAACATTATGGACAAGGGCGAGTACCAGCTCACCAATGCCCTGGAGAACATGAAAAATAAAGGCACGGTGTTCGTGCCCGGCCGCGTGACGGAGTGGCTCGACTGTGGCAACAAGGACGCGACGGTGTTCACCAACCAGCGCTACCTGGAGTATTTGAAGGAGCGCGGCGAGTCGTTGGTGGCTGAGTCAGCCATCATCACCAATTCGGTGCTGCTCGAGCCGGTGTACATCGGCGAGAATGCCATCATCACCGATTCGGTGGTGGGGCCGCACGTTTCGCTGGGTGCCCACGCCAATGTGCGCGACTCGCGCCTGTCCAATTCCATTGTGCAGCAGTCGGCGACGGTGCTTAACGCCGTCATTACCAACTCGATGATTGGCAACTTCGCCATCGTGACCGGTACGCCCGACGATTTGAGCCTGGGCGATTATAACCAGCTGCGGGTGTGACGTTTTAACACGAAAATGCGTTACCAACGACGCGGCCTTCTGGTGAGGGCCGCGTCGTTGGTTATTATTACCCGTAATTTCGTGGGCCGGACCAGAGGTCCGGTTTTCTTGTATATGCGCCAAGTTGTTCTTAGTCTGTTGTTTTGGGTGGGCTTCGTGGGCCTGGGCTACGCTCAGCCCACGGACGGAGCCCCCGCGCCGCCGGCCAAGCTGACCCGCAAGGAGCAGCGGGCGCTGGAAAAAGAGCAGCGTGCTGCCCACAAACAACTGGCCGAAACTTTCGCCAAGCGCAAGGCCCTGCACGCGTCGTTGCTGGGGCAGCTGTCTGAGCGCGAAAAGGAGCAGAGCGAGGCCTTGTTTGTGGAAGGCGTGAAGTACGTGCTGCTCGAAGACTACACCAAGGCCCTGGAAAACCTGCTGCGCGCCTACGCGCTGAACCCCGAAAATGCGGCCATCAACTACAAGATTGCGGAGGCCAACCTGCTGAGCGGCAACCTGCGCGATGCCACCAACTACGCCGAGGCCGCCGTGCGCCTCGATGCTACCAACGCCTACTACTATCTGCTGCTGGCTCAGATTCAGGGCAGCCAGAAGCAGTTTGAGGCCGCCGCCGCCACCTACGCCACCCTCATCAGGCTGGTGCCCAACTCGGGCAACTACCTCTTCAACCTGGCCGATTTGTACCTGGCCCAGAATAAGCTGCCCGAGGCCCTGGCCACCCTCGACCAGGCCGAAAAGCAGTTTGGGCAGGTGGACGAGGTGAGCTTCAAGAAGCAGCAAATCTACCTTAAGCAGAATAAGTTAGACCTGGCCATCGCCGAAGGCCGCAAGCTCATTGCCGCCAACGCCGAGGAGCCGCGCTACGTGCTGGCCCTGGCCGCCATGTACGCCGCCAACAACCGCGTGTCCGAGGCCATGGACGTGGCCCGCCAGGCCCTGCAGCTCGACCCCGACAACCCCCAGGCCCACATGATTCTGGCCGATGCCTACCGCCAGCAAAAGCAGCCCCAGGAGGCCGAGCGCGAGCTGAAGCTGGCCTTCCTCTCGCCGGCCTTCGACATCGACGACAAGGTGCGCATCCTCGTCGGCTACATCAAGCAGCTGCCCAACCCCGCCC
>JAYULN010000159.1:0-2334 GCA_043763525.1 Hymenobacter sp. | reverse complement strand
TAGCCGGGCACGATGCGGCCGCCCACGTAGCGACCCGTGGCCTCGCCCCGCGCCCAGTCGGACTGGAAGCGCCCAGCAGCAGAATTCAGCAAGAACAGGGAGCCGCGCATTTCCAGGTTACCCACTTTCTGGGCCACGTCCAGCCAGTGTTGCAGGCCGTTGACCTCGCCGGGCCGGAAGCGGCGGCTCACCCGATAATTCACGCTGTTGTTGATATCCTTCACCACGCCAAGGCTGAAGTTGAAGATGTTGTCTTCGCGGGCTACCGGGCCGGCCGCCGTGCCCAGCGCGGTGCTGGTAGCGCTCCAGTTACGGTCGAATTCAATGTCGCGGTAGCGGTCAATCGGCGAAAAACGCTTGCCCGTGTACTCATAGTCAAGCGTCGAGCGCAGGCGGTAATTCTTCAAAAGCCCCACGGCCAGGGCGGCGGGCAGGCGGCGGTTCTGCACCACGTAGCCCAGGCGCATGGCCCCATCCTGGTCGCTTTCGGGCGAGAAGCGGTTGCGGTCGAGGCGCGAGCGGGCGGCATCCACAAACACCGTCGTGCTGCTATCGACCTGGTAGCTCAGTCCGCCGGCCACCATCTGCTTCAGCAGCGGCGTGGGCAGGCGGCGCACCGGCGCGTAGCGGCCCAGGCCCAACCCCACGTACTCGTACACCCGGCCGTTGCTGCTCAGGTCGGTGGTCGAGAGGCGGTAGTCGCCCTGGCCCTGCCCCACGTCGGTGAAGCGCACCTCGTACACCACGCCCAGCGTATCGGCCCCCACGGCCCGGCCAAATCGGCCGTTGGCATCGCGGCGGTACAGCACCCGCGTGCGGGTGTAGGCCACGGCCTGGTCGCCGGGGACCACGGCGAAGGCCACGTTGCCGGCCTGCCGCAGCCGCCGACGCTGGGTGCTGTCCAGGTTCAGGTTGGGGGCGTTGTCGGGGTTGTCGGCTTCCTGATAAAAATTGCCGCGCACGCTCAGCCGGCCCAGCTGCTGGTAGTGGCTGGCGGCATACAGCGCGCGGGCGTAATTGAGGTCCGAATACTCGAAATCAATCTTTATCCGCGAGTTATTGGTGATGAGGTGGCGGGGCGTAAACGTGACTTCGGCCAGGTTGTAGTCGATGGTGTAGTCGGCATCGAAGCCCCTGGTTTGCAGGCGGCCGTCGAGGTACACCTTTTCGGAATTGGCCAGCACGATGATGAACTGCTCACCATTCGGTCCGCTGAGGCGGTACGGCCCCTGCACATTTTCGATGGGCGGCACATCAATGCTGGCAAATTTACCCTTGGCCACCCCGCCCGCCACCGAGGTTGAGGAGCGCCACAGCAGGCCCTTGCGCACGCCCGCGCTGCTCACGGTGGCCCCCGTTATCGGGGCGCGGTCGCCGAGCGGCAGCAGCGCGCCGGCCCCGCTCCCGCCCTGGCGGTTGGGGCCGTGCCCGGCAGGGTCCGTAAGCTGGGGCTGGCTGATGGCCGGCGGGTTGAGCGTGGCCGGCGAGGGGCCGGTAGTATTGCCATTTACCACCTGCCCGGCCTGCCCGTTCAGAAACGTAGCATTCGACACGCCCGGCGCGGCCCCCAGGCCGGAAATACCCAGAATGGGCGGCCCAAAATTGGCCTCCGCCGCCGCGCCCTGAATGTTTTTGTAATAGCGTAGGAAGTAATCGGGCTTGTTGCGCAGCACCACGTCGCCGGCCGTCAGGTTCCAGTTGGGGTTGGTGAGGGTGATGTAGATTTTATCGAACTGCTGGAGCTGCTGGGTATTGCCCTCGGGCTGAAACGGCACGTTCTGGTCCGAAATAGCGGCCGTGAGGTGAATATTCTCGGCCAGCTGGCCTTCCAATTGCAGGTTCAGGGCCGAGTTCACAAACACGTTCTGGGTATTGCCGAAGCTGATGCCCCGCGCCAGGTTGCCGGTTTTGCTGATGCCCGGCGTGCTGAGAATCTGTTCCTTCACCGAGAAATCCTCGAACAGCATGGCCCCCCGCCGGAAGTCCGCGCTGTCCATCAGCCCAATGGGCCGGCGGTAGCGGGCCGCCGCCAGGCGTAGCGGCAGCACCCGGTAGCACACCAGCAGCGAATCGGGCCGGGCTGCGCCGCTGCTGTCGCGCGGGGTCGTACCCGGCAGGGCGGGCCGCACCCAGCGGTAGCGGTCGGTGCGGCCGTCGTAATCCAGCACCCGGCCGCTGGTGATAACGGACGAAGGCACCACCGTCAGCGTGTCGGCAATAACGAAGCTGGTTGTGTCGCGGCCCGGCGCGAGGCGCACCCAGCGGCAGCGCCGGGTACTGGGCGGCGGGGTTGTACCCAGCAGGGTCGTACCCGATAGGGCCTCGCCGGATTTG
>JAYULN010000158.1:0-5764 GCA_043763525.1 Hymenobacter sp. | reverse complement strand
TGGAAGAAGTGGACGGTAAAATCCGCGTTTATTTCGAGGCTCCGGTGCATGCCATCACTCCCGGCCAGGCCGCCGTGTTCTACGACGGGCAGGACGTGCTGGGCGGCGGCTGGATTGAGCGCCACGTAATCGGGGAATTTCCGCTACCTTTTGCTGCCGCAATCGCGGCCGACCACTAATAATTCTGCTGTTCTACCTATGCACCGGATGCTGATGACGTTGATAACGAAGCCGCGCCGCGCGGGCCTGGCCACGGCCGCCCTGGCGCTGGTCGTGGGCTTTGCCGGCTGTAAGAACGCATCGGAGCCCGCCCCCGAAACGGGCTCCGATTATTACCCGGTCGCCGTGGGCAACTTCTGGACCTACGCCGTTACTGATACCACTTGGAGCGCCGTTGGTGGGCAAGGTGCGAATTTTACGCCTAGTGTGCCCAGGGCCAGCGTGTACCAGTTCAAGGAAACCATTAAGGAAATATTTGCCGATGCGGCCGGGCAAACGGCCTATCGCATGGTGCGCTCGAAACTGGTGGCCCCCGCCACCATCTTCCGCGACGACAGCGTGTTCGTGCTCACGGCCAACCCGCAGTTCGTGGCCCTGAACCGCAACAACACCCGCACCCTGGAGCTAATCTTCCCGGTGCGCGAAGGCCGCTCGTGGAATTTCAACGCCTTCAACAATAATTTCAACGACACCATCACGGCCGAAACCCGGAGCTACAGCCACGTCGGCCAGCTTTTCAGCACCGGCGCAACTGCCGGGGCTCCGGCCAAAACCTACGCCAGCACCCTCACGACAACCAATACCGGGGCCGCCGCCGAGAGCAGCCTTATTAAGCGCCAGGGCTACCAGCAGGTATTTGCCAAGGGTGTGGGGCCGGTTTACCGTCGTCGGTTTTACTTCGTGAACTACAACTACACCGACGCGAACTCGAACCAGGTGTATCCGCCCAAGGCCTACAGCAGCGCCACTTCGCGTACCGAAACCCTGACTGATTACGGCCCCCGCTAAGCCCGCCGGCCATTTTTCCTCCAACTTTAGTTAAATGTTTGTAATGGTGATTTCTACGACGAAATGGCTGAGAGCGGTACTGACCGCCGGGTTGCTGACTGGCTTGGCGGCGGCTCCGGCGGCGGCGCAGGGCACCGTGCGCCGCCACCTGGTGTACTTCCGCGACAAGGCCGGCACACCGTATTCGGTGGCGCAGCCGCAGGCGTTTTTGTCGGCTCGGGCGGTGGCCCGGCGCACCCGGCAGGGCATCGCCATTTTGCCCCGCGACCTGCCCGTAGTGCCCGCCTATGTGGCTCAGGTGCGTGCCGTGACCGGCGGGCCGCAGGTGCTGTACACCTCGCGCTGGTTCAATGCGGCGGTGGTTTCCTGCGATTCCGTCACGCTGGCGCGCATTACGGCACTGCCGGCCGTGCGGAGCGCGGCCACCCTCAACCGCAGCTTCCGGGCCCTGGTGCCCGCGCCGGCCCCGGTGCCGGTGCCCTCGGTGGCGGCCCGCAACACCCAGGCCACCCGCGCCCAGTACGGCCCGGCTTACCGCCAAAACCAGCAAATTGGGGCACTGGCCATGCACGACGCGGGCTTTCGCGGCGAGGGCATGCAGATTGCCGTGTTCGATGCCGGCTTTCCCGGGGTCGACCGGATTCCGGCCCTGCAACCGCTTTTTCAGTCGCAACGCCTGCTGGGCACCCGCAACTTTGTGGACGGCGGCACCAGCGTATTCCTGCGCAACAGCCACGGCACCAACTGCGTGTCGGCCATGGCCGCCAACCAGCCCGATTTCTACATCGGCACGGCTCCCAAGGCCTCTTACCGCCTGTGCATCACCGAGGATGTGGCCTCGGAGCACCCCGTGGAGGAGGCCAACTGGCTGGCCGCTGCCGAATATGCCGACTCGGCCGGGGTCGACGTTATTAGCTCCTCGCTGGGCTATACTGATTTCGATGCCCCATCCACGTCCTATACCTACTCGGACATGAACGGGCGCACGGCCATCAGCTCGCGGGCGGCCGTGGTGGCGGCCCGCGTGGGCATGGTGGTGGTGAGTGCCGCCGGCAATGAGGGCAATAAACCCTGGCACTACATGTCGGCCCCGGCCGATGCCGACTCCGTCATGACGGTGGGGGCGGTTGATTCGCTTAACAACCACGCCGTTTTCAGCTCCTACGGGCCGTCCTCCGACGGGCGCATCAAGCCCACGCTCGCGGCCATGGGGCAGGCGGCGGCGGTGCTGGCCCCCAGCGGGGCCGCGTTTCGGGGCAATGGCACGTCGTATGCCTGCCCCATTCTGGCGGGCATGGTGGCGGGCTTCTGGCAGGCCAACCCCACGCTTACGGCCCAGCAGGTAATTGCGGGCCTGCGGGCCACGGCCTCGCAAGCCAACAACCCCGACAACACGCTCGGCTACGGCATTCCTGATTTCGTGAGGGCCTACAACCTGCTGCATCCCAACGCCCCGCTGGCCGTAGGGGCCGAGCAGGTTGCCCTGGGCGAAGCCCTGGCGCTGTTCCCTAATCCCAGCGGTGATGGGCTGCTCACACTGGCGCTGCCCCCGGCGCTGCGCGGCCAGGAGCTGCGGGTGCGGGTGCTCGACGCGCGCGGGGCCGTGGTGGCCCAGCAGCTAATTCCGGCCACGACCGGGGCCGAAGCCGCGCTCCGGCTGGCCAGCCTAGCCAAGGGCGCATACACCTGCGAGGTAAGCACCGGCACCACGCGGCGCACCGTCAAGTTCGTGCAGCAATAAGTGCGATGCTGTTTATGCACAAAAAAGGCGCTGGAAAGCGCCTTTTTTGTGCGATTATGGCATTATATCGGCTTGTTTTTGAAGGCGCTGGCGCGTAATTTTAAAGCCTAAACTCACCCGTTTTCTTGTTGCAATATGTTGCAAATGATGATTACCAAGCGCATCGGGCGCCGCCAGTTTCACTTCACCGTGCAGGGCAGCAACTTCCACGAAACCGTGGCGGAATACGACCGGCTCAGCTTCGCCGATGTGGCCGCCTGCGGCCTGTGCGGCTCCGACAACCTGGACCTGACCAGCCGCGTGGCGCAGGATAAATTCAAGTACACGTCGGTGAAATGCCTCGACTGCCGGGGCGACCTCACCTTCGGCAAAACTCAGAAAGATGACCAAACCGTGTTCCTGCGCCGCCGCGAAAACGGCGAGCTGGACTGGAAAGCCCTCGAAAAAGCCGATAAATAACCCTTTCGCCGCCCCGGCGGTTCTTGCGTCCCAAACGGCACTCTGGCTTCAGGGTGCCGTTCTTTGTAGTGGTGGAAGCGGCCGGGGTTCCACAAATCCTCGGCCTAATTCGCGAAATCTGAATAATCCGACTAAATCCGCGATACGTGTTTACTGGAATAATTGAAGCCCTCGGCACCATTGTGGCCGTCGAAAACCAAGGCAGCAACCGCCACTTCACCGTGGCCTCGCCCTTTGCCGCCGAACTCAAAATTGACCAAAGCGTGGCCCACGACGGTGTGTGCCTCACCGTGGTGGCCGTGGATGCCGCTGCTGGCACCCACGTGGTTACGGCCATCGACGAAACCATGCGTGTGACCAACCTGGGCCAGTGGCAGCCCGGCCGCCACGTCAACCTGGAGCGCTGCCTGGCCGCCACTGGCCGTTTCGACGGCCACATCGTGCAGGGCCACGTCGATGCCACCGCCCAGTGCGTGAGCGTGGCAGACCAGAATGGCTCCTGGCTGTTCCGCTTCCGGCACGAGCCGGGGCCGGGCCGGCTCACCGTCGACAAAGGCTCGATTTGCGTGAACGGTACCAGCCTGACGTGCTTCGACAGCACCGACGATGGCTTCACGGTGGCCATCATTCCTTACACCTACGAGCACACCAGCTTTCAGCAGCTCAAAGCCGGCGAAACGGTGAACCTGGAATTCGACATCGTGGGCAAGTACGTGGCCAAGCTGCTGGGTCGGTAGCAGTTGAATGCTGCCGCGCCGCCAGCATCAGGCCGGAGTCTCAAAACGCCAGGCAAAGCTTTGATAGATAAGTGCGGCCCCCCAGCCCAATAGCCCGCCGATGATGGCCCCGCCCAGCACATCGAACGGGTAGTGGGCTCCCAGGTAAATGCGGCTGTAGGACAGCAGGCCAGCCCACAGGAAGGCCGCAATCTTAGCCCCGCGGAACCGCCCAGCGGGTAGCACTACGGCCAGAAAAACGGCCAGTGCAATGGAATTGGCCGCGTGCGATGATAGAAAGCCGAACTGCCCGCCACAGCCATCGGGCAGGTGCAGCAGCGGGAAAACGCGGGCATCGTGGCAGGGGCGGGGGCGGCCAAAATAAGGCTTGAACAGCCGGCTGGTGATGCTATCGGCCAGGGCCACGGCGGTGATGAGGAGCGGCAGCAGCAGCAGCACGGCACGCCGGCGAAACAGGTAAATGAGCCCGCCCACGAGCAGCGCGTAAGCCGGGAACCACACCAAGCGGTTGGAGGCGAAAACCATCACCGCATCCAGCGCCGGCGTATGGGCGCGGTTGATGGCCAGCAAAATTTGCTGGTCGAGCGTTTGAAGGGAATGAAGAATTGAAAACGAAAAATTAAAAAGGCTCATTTTCAGGGCTTACGGTCATTGATGCTGATTGGAAATCCAAAAAAATCAGAACGTGATGCAGAGCGCAGCATCTCTACCGCTTCGTTGTTTCGATTGGATTAAGTAGGTAGCCAGTATTAAGTAGTCAGTAGTCGGACATCAACCTACTGTCAATCAAGATTTAACATTGGGTCTGACTACCGAATACTTATGTTCGACTACTTAGAGCGGTTTTACAATCAGTGTACGTGCCCCGGTCCGATGGCGGAGCCGTCCGACCGGAACCCGTACACCGACCTGGGAACCGCTGTAGTTGCGCGGGAGAGATGCTTCGACAAGCTCAGCATGACGTTCTTATTGATTTTCTATTCTTGACAAAAAATCTCACGCCCACTCCACCCCCTTGCGGAGCCAGGCCAGCGTTTGGCCCTCGGGCGAGGCGGGTGCCGGCGCGGGCGGATTGTACGCCCAGCCGGTACGTGGGGGCAGGCTCATGAGGATGGATTCGGTGCGGCCGCCGGTTTCGAGGCCGAAGCGGGTGCCGCGGTCGAAGGCCAGGTTGAATTCGGCGTAGCGGGCGCGGCGCAGGCTCTGCCAGGCTTCTTCGCGGGCGGTGAAGGGCAGGGCGTAGTTGGCGGCCATCAGCTCGGTGTAGGCGGGGCCGAACAGCTCGGCTACGTCCTGCACGAAGGCGAAAAGCTCTTCAGCGGTGCCATCGGGGTCCACGGTGAGGCGGTCGAAGAAAATGCCGCCCACGCCCCGGGTTTCCTGGCGGTGGGGCAGGTAGAAATAGTCGTCGGCCCAGCGGGTGAACTTGGGGTAGTAGGCCGGGTTGTGCCGGTCGCACACCTCGCGCAGGCGCTCGTGGAAGCGGCGGGCCTGGGTTTCGTCGACGTAAATGGGAGTTAAATCGATGCCGCCGCCGAACCAGGCTTCGCCGTTGCCGGCCTCGAAATAGCGCACGTTCATGTGGATGATGGGCACGCGGGGGCTGCGCGGGTGCAGTACCACGCTCACGCCGGTGGCGTAGAAGTGCGGGTCGGGCATGTGCAGCTGGCGGGCGGCGGCCTCACTCATCTGGCCCCACACGGCCGAAAAGCCCACGCCGCCTTTTTCAAGAATGGCCCCGTGCTCGAGCACCCGGGAGCGGCCGCCGCCGCCGCCCTCGCGCTGCCAGGTATCGGTGAGGAACTGGGCCGGGCCGGCA
>JAYULN010000157.1:0-2340 GCA_043763525.1 Hymenobacter sp. | reverse complement strand
TCGATGGCCGGAAACACGCGCTTGTTGGCCAGCTTGCGGTCGAGCTGCAGTTCCATGTTGCCGGTGCCCTTGAATTCCTCGAAGATAACCTCGTCCATTTTGGAGCCGGTTTCGATGAGGGCCGTAGCGATGATGGTGAGCGAACCGCCGCCTTCCACGTTGCGGGCCGCGCCGAAGAACCGCTTGGGCTTTTGCAGCGCCCCGGCATCGATACCACCCGAGAGGATGCGCGACGAGCTGGGCTGCACCGTGTTGTAGGCCCGCGCCAGGCGGGTGATGGAGTCGAGCAGAATCACCACGTCGTGGCCGCACTCCACGAGGCGGCGGGCCTTGTCGAGGGCCATTTCGGCGATTTTTACGTGGCGGTCGGCCGTTTCGTCGAAGGTCGAGCTGAGCACTTCGGCCTTCACGGTGCGGGCCATGTCGGTTACCTCCTCGGGGCGCTCGTCGATGAGCAGAATCATGAGGTACACCTCGGGGTGATTCTCCGAAATAGCGTTGGCTAATTCCTGTAGCAGCACGGTTTTGCCGGTTTTGGGCTGGGCCACGATGAGGCCGCGCTGGCCTTTACCGATGGGGGCGAACAAATCGAGAATTCGGGTGCTGATTTGGCTCGACTTCGTGCTCAGCTTCATGCGCTGGTCGGCAAAAAGCGGGGTGAGGTGGCTGAACGGTACCCGGTCGCGGACTTCCTCCACGGTGCGGCCATTCATGCTCTCCACGCCCACCAGGGCGAAGTATTTCTCGCCTTCGCGCGGCGGCCGAAGGGTGCAAATCACCGTATCGCCGGGCTTCATGGCGAACTGCTTCACCTGCTGGGGCGACACGTAAATGTCGTCGGGCGAGGTGAGGTAGTTATAGTAGGGCGAGCGCAGGAAGCCGTAGCCGCCATCGGCCATCATCTCAAACGTACCGCCGCCGGGCACCACCAGGTCGAGGTCCTGGCGGGCGGGGCGCGGGGGCTGCTGCTGCTGATTTTGGCCTTGGTTCTGGTTCTGACCCGGCACCTGGTCGGGGCGGGGCGAGCCGTCGGGGTTTTGCTGGCGCTGCTGGCGTTGCTGGTCGCGCTGGGCGTAGCGCTCCTCGCGGGTGAGGTTGCGGTTGTTGTCGCGGTCCTGGTTGCTGCGGGGCTGGTCTTGGCGGGGCTGGTCCTGGCGGGGCTCGCGGGGCTGGTCGTTGCGCGACGGCTGGTCCTGGCGGGCGGGGCGCTGCTCGCGGGGGTCGCGGGCTTCGCGGTTGTCGCGCTCGAACCGGTCGGCGCGGTTGTCGCGGTTGTCGCGGTTGTCGCGGCGGTCGCCGAAGCCGCTGCCCCCTTCGCGACGGCGGTTGTCGGCGTTGCCTTCGCGGGCTTCGGCTCCGTTTTCGGGGGGGTTGGCGGGGGGGTTGGCGGCGGCCTCTGCTTCGGCCGCGGCCTTTTCGGCGGCCATTTCGGCGGCCCGCTGCTCGGTAATGGGGCGACCGGCGCGGTCTACCCGCTCGCGGCGCTCGCGGCGTTCGGGGCGGCCAGCGGCATTTGCCTCAACAGCGGTTTCGGCCGCGGTTTCGGCCGCATTACCATTCAGCAACGTGGCCACCGGCTCCGGGGCCAGCTGCGCCACTGGCTCGTTGGCCAGGGCCGCCCCGTTCGCGTGGCTGGCCGGCACCAGCGCCAGCCCTTCAATGGAATCGAAGATTTCGACGGTTGCCTCGGGCGCGGCGGCCACGGCCATGGCCATGGCCATGGGCTCACGCCCGGCTTCGCGGCGTGGCTCGCGGGGGGGGCGAGCGGGCGCAACGCTGGCGGCGGGCGGCGCTACATCCGAAAAAGGCTGTTCGGTGGTGCTGGGGGCCGGGCGGCGGGCGGCGGCTTTAGCCGGCGGGCGCGGAGCCGGCGCGGCAGCAGCAGCAGCAGCCGAAGCGGCAGCAGCAGCCGAAGCGGCTTCCGCCTGCTCGGCCGCACCGGGGGTGAGGGCTTGCTGGTCGAGGATTTTATAAATCAAATCCTGCTTGCTAAGCCGTTTAAAATTGCCCACGCTCAGCTTTTCGGCAATTTCTTTGAGGTCGGACAGCAGCCGGTCTTTCAACTCGTTAATGGTGTGCATAAAAGAAATAAGGGAGAAACATCGGCTTAAAGGGAGGGGGGGCTGGCGGCCCGGCGAGGCCCACGCGGGGCTCGGATAAGCCAGCTACGGCCCGGAAGCGGCGATACCGCAGAGATAACACTGAGCGGGACTGCGGACTGCGAATAGAGCAGCACGCGGGGCGCAATGGATGAGCAGGAAAAGAGGTGCAGAAAGGGCCGCTGGATATTCAGCAAAAGCTGGGCCGGAGGCGGACGCTGGGGTCCGCTGGCCCAGCCAC
>JAYULN010000156.1:0-5772 GCA_043763525.1 Hymenobacter sp. | reverse complement strand
ACTCCAACGAGTACAACATCCGCGAAGCCATCAAAACCTCCGACCTGATTGTGGGTGCCGTGCTGATTCCCGGTGCCAAGGCTCCGCACCTCATCACCCGCGACATGCTGAAGACCATGCGCCCCGGCACCGTGGTCGTGGACGTGGCCGTGGACCAGGGCGGCTGCATCGAAACCTGCCACCCCACCACCCACGAAAACCCCACGTTCATCATCGACGACGTGGTGCATTATTGCGTGGCCAACATGCCGGGTGCCGTGCCCTACACCAGCACCCTGGCCCTCACCAACGCCACGCTGCCCTACGCCGTGAAGCTGGCCAACCTGGGCTGGCAGGAAGCCTGCCGCCGCGACGAGGCCCTGCGCCTCGGCCTGAACGTGGTGCATGGCGAAGTAGTGTACCGGGGCGTAGCCGATGCCTGGGGCCTGCCCATGGTCGACGTAGAAACCGTGCTGGAAGTGGCCACGGTTTAAGCGCTGCGCTTAATGAAGAATTAAGAATCAGGAATGAAGAATTGAAAGGCCTTCCCACGTTTGCGGGAGGGCTTTTTCATTTCCGCTCATCATCCCTGATTCCCGCTTCAATTCCTCATTCTTCATTCCTCATTCTTCATTAATTTGCTGTTCCCCTCTCCTGCCCTTCGCCTGCTGCTACGCCGCTTTACTTTGCTCCTCGGCGTGTATATGCTGCTGCGGCTGGGGTTTTACCTGTTCAATCTCACCACCTTTCGGGGGCTTGAAACCGGGGCGGTATTCCTGGCTTTTTTCCGCGGGTTGCGCTTCGATATTTCGGCGCTGCTGTGGGTGAATCTGCCGCTGGTGCTGCTCTCGCTGTTGGTGCCCGTGTCGGCGCGGCGCGGGCAGCGGTGGCTGCGCGGGCTGCTCGTGGTGCTGAACGCGCCAGGTTTGGCCATCAACCTCGTAGACTGGGAATACTTCCGGTTTATCGGGCGGCGGGCCAGCAACGAGTGGAGCACGATTGGGGCCGATATCTGGCGGCAGGCCGGGCAGGTAATCGGGCATTACTGGTACCTGCTGCTGCCCTTCGCGGCGCTGCTGTATGTGCTGTGGCGGCTGTGCCCCGTGCCCACGCCGGCCGAGGAGCAGGCGGCTTTGGCACGCGGGCCACGCTGGGGCAGGCGGGTGCTGGAGCTGCCCCTCGTAGTTGCCTTGGTGGTGCTGGGCCTGCGCGGCGGCTGGCAGCTGAAGCCGCTACGCACCGGCACCGCCTTCGAGCAGCAGCCCGCCGTGCTGGGCCACCTGGCCCTGAACAGCACGTTCACCATCCTGAAATCAATCGACGAAGTGCCGGTGGAGCGCAAAAGCTACTTCGCCACGCCGGCTTCGCTGCTGGCCGCGCTGGCCGCCGCGCCCCTGCCCACGCGGCCCACCAGCGCCCCGCCCACCAACGTAGTGCTGCTGCTGCTCGAAAGCTTCGGCTCGGAATACACCGGCGTGGAAAACGGCGGCCACGGCGGCTTCACACCCTTTTTCGATTCGCTGGCCACGGCCCCCGGCGCGCGGTTGCTGCGCGACAACTACGCCAACGGCCGCCGTTCCATCGAGGCGCTGCCGGCCGTGCTGGCGGGCCTGCCCTCGCTGATGGACGAGCCCTTTATCACGTCCAGCTTTCAGACGGCCGAGCTGCACGGACTGGGCGAAATACTGGGCCGGCACGGCTACACCACGGCCATGTACCACGCCGGCACCAACGGCACCATGGGCTTCGATATGTTTGCCGGCATTGCCGGCTTGCAGCACTACTACGGCCTGAACGAGTACCCCGGCGGGGCCGGCAGCCCCGACTACGACGGCCACTGGGGCATTTTCGACGAGCCCTACCTGCAATACTTCAATCGCCAGTTGAGCACGACCAAGGAGCCGTTTTTTGCCACCCTGTTTACGCTCAGCGCCCACGACCCCTTCACGGTGCCGGCGCAGTACAAGGGCCGGTTTGCGAAGGGCACGCAGCCCATTCATCCCACCATTGGCTACACGGATGTGGCGCTACGGCGCTTTTTCGCGGCGGCCCGCCGGCAGCCGTGGTTTGCCCACACGCTGTTTATTCTAACGGCCGATCACACTTCGCAAACAGACCGGCCGGGCTACCAAAACCCGCTGGGCGCGCACAAAACGCCGCTACTGCTGTACCGGGCGGGCCAGCCGCTGCCGACCGCCACCCCGCGCCGCATCACCCAGCAGGCCGACGTGCCAGCCTCGGTGCTCGACGTGCTGGGGCTGCCGCAGGAGCAGAAACAGCTGCTGCCCTTCGGCACTTCGGTGTTTGATGCGACCAGCCCCGGCCGGGCCATTTTCCGCGAGGGCGACTCGTATTTCCTGGTGCATTCCGATTTTGTAGCCGAGCTCAAGAATGACAACTCGGTGCTGCTCTACCCCTATCAAACCCATTTTATTCCGACCCAGCCGGTGGCGAAACCCAACCCAGCGCTGGTACGCAAATACGGCGATGAGCTGCGCGCCAACGTGCAGTTCTACGTGAACGGGCTGCTGGATAACCGGCTGTACAAATAGCAGGTGCGTAGTTGTCAGTTGTTGGCATGTCCACCAACCGCCGATGCCCAAGGCAACATTTTAGCGGCCGGTATTTACAATGGCACAGGGCGCTTTGGGATGATAACGCTGGTGGGCAACGGAGATGCTTTTGTTGCCAAGCGCGACATAAACGGCACTTAGCGATGGGCCCTTGGCGGGGGCTGAACCGAAAGCGACCAATGCACCGACATTGCCCTGGACGGGCACGGGCAAATTTACGCAACGAAGTTTTTTGCAGCGGGATTGCGCAATGTGCCCACCACGGCCACTTTTGGCACCCTCACCTTGACTACATCGGGCGGTGCCGACGTGCTAAGTAGGCAGCCAGTATTAAGTAGTCAGTAGTCAGACATCAAAGTGCTGTCAATCAAGATTTAACATTGGGTATTACTACCGAATACTTATGTCCGAATACTTAGTGGCCAAACTCGACGGCACAGGCACGGCCCTGGTTAAAAGTTTGGTCCAAATGTTATACCAAGCCTTTCCCCACCCGCTCGACAGCATCGGACGTTGGGGCGCGGGGTGTGCTGCGCAGCAGCAGGTAGCCCACCCCTCCGGCCAGTCCGGAAGCCAGTAGAATGGCTAGCTTGGCGACGGCTTCCCCCTCGGTGTGTTCGCCCAGCGCCAGCAATGTGATAAATAGGGACATGGTGAAGCCAATGCCGCCCAGAATGCCCGCGCCCCACAGGTGCCGCCAGGTCACACCGGGCGGCAGGGCGGCCCAGCCCAGTCGCACGCTGGCCCAGGCCAGTCCGCCAATGCCTACCGGTTTCCCCACGGCCAAGCCCACGATGATGCCCAGCCCGAGTGGCGTGCCCAATTTCCCCACCATGGAGGTATCCAGCACTAGGCTGGTGTTGGCAAAGGCGAACAAAGGGACGATGCCGAAGGACACCACAGAATGCAGGCGCTGTTCCAGGTGCTGCGCCGGGGAGCTAATGGTTTCGGCCAGGTGCTCAAGTTCCTCGCTAATGGTGCGCGGGTCGGCCTCCGCACCGTTTACTTCGTCGTTGAGGAAGCTTAGCCGGTCCTCCAGGAGCCGCAGCAACACCGGACGCTCGTGGCCAATGCGGGCGGGAATGGCCACGGCCAGCAGCACCCCGGCCAGCGTGGCATGAATGCCTGATTCGAGGGTAAAGAACCACAGCAGCCCCCCCAGGGGCAGGTACAGCCACAGGCTGCGGGCACCCAGCCTGTTGAGGACCAGCAGGCCCACGCAGGTAGCCAGGGCCGCGCCCAGGTACGCCAGGTGCAGCTCGTGGGTGTAGAACCCGGCAATGACCAGCACCGCGCCCAGGTCGTCCACGATGGCCAGCGCGGTAAGAAACACTTTCAGTCCCAACGGTATCCGTGGGCCAAGCAATTGCAACACAGCCAGGGCAAAGGCAATGTCGGTAGCCATCGGAATACCCCAGCCCCCGGCTGTGGGGGTGCCGTGGTTGAAGAGGGCGTAGAGCAGCGCCGGCACGAGCATCCCGCCCACCGCGCCCGCGATGGGCAGGGCGGCCTGGCGCAGGGAAGCCAATTCGCCATCCAGCACCTCGCGCTTGATTTCTAGGCCCACAATCAGAAAGAAAATGGTCATGAGCCCGTCGTTTATCCAGTGCAGCAGGCTTTTGTCCAGCACCAAGCCGTGAATGGAAAGGCGCAGGTGCTCGTCCCACAAGGCCGGAAAGTAGCGGGCTGGCCCCCAACTGGTGTTGGCCAGCACCAGGGCCAGCACGGCACTCAGCAGCAGCACAATGCCGCCGGCTGCCTCGCGGCGAAAGAATTCGGCGAAGGGCCGCACAAGCGGGCGGACAAAGGGGATAAGAGCCATAAACAGCGTACTGGGCAGAGGGTGGAAAGGGACAAGGCGGGAAGGAAAAGTCTACCGGTTAGCTTTTCGTTGATGGGGCAGCCGGCGAAGCGTAAGATTTTGTAGCGGGTGCGACGGAAGCCAATCTGGAGGTATTCCATGAGTTGGCGGGTGGCCTGCTGGCGGGCCAGGCACATTGCTTTGATGGCAGGCGCTATTTTCTGGTAGCGCGGGGCCCGGCCCGGCGGACGGCCCCCCTGCCGACCACGGGCGCGGGCTGCTTGCAGCCCGGCGTGTGTGCGCCGCACCAGCCCTCGTGTTCAGCCAAGGCGCGGAAAACGAAAATTGAGGTAATCGAACAATGCCACCACCAGCGGCAGCGCAAATTGGGAGGATAGCTCCATGTAAAAGTAAAAATCTGGTTACGTAGCCGGCGGCGAAGCAGATGACCCGTTACGGCGGCGGGGCGCTCCGGGCGGTCAAATATCGGGCAGCCGGGGTCTGCTCGCTTGCCCGGCAAACCTCCGGCCCGGTGTACTTTATACTCGTCGCGAAGTGGCTGGCGATGTAGAAACGCATACTTGCGTCTCGTCGTTGAACGGCTTGCGGGCGCATCGTCAGGCAATTTCGTTCAACGACGAGACGCAAGTATGCGTTTCTACATCCGCTTGGTTTTCGCAAACCCCTTCGTGACGAGGGTTGTTACAGCCCCACCGCCTCGGCAAAGGCCGGGATTTCCGCCAGCCGCTCGTTGGTTCGCTTGTCAAAATCAACCCGCCAACAGTAATGCACCAGCCCATTGGTGAGTAGCAGCAGGGGCGCCCCAATGGTTTGGTTGTAGGTAGTGGCCTGCCGGGCCACGGCTGCGTCGATGGCCACCGTGGGCGCTTTGCACTCGACCAGCAGCAGGGGCTGGCCATCGGGGTTCAGGGCCAGCAGGTCGATGCGTTTCTGGCGCTGGTTGTAGCGCAGGCCGCGCTCGAGGGCCAGCAGGCCGCGCGGGTAGCCGAGGTGGGTTATCAAATAATGCACGACGTGCTGGCGTACCCACTCCTCGGGCGTGAGCACCACGTGCTTACGCCGGAGCCCGTCCCAGATGAGGGGCTGGTTTGTGGCCGATTGTGTAAGTTTGGCCTCGAAAGGCGGCAGGTCCAGGGCTTGCATCACCTCCAAAGGTACCTTTTTCAATGAGTGAGTGGGTGAATGAGTGAATGAGTGAATGATGGTTGCATCGTTTGGCTCCAGAACTCATTCACCCATTCACTCATTCACCCATTCACTCATTGCCCCATGAAGACCAAAGAAGACATCGTCAACAATTGGCTGCCCCGCTACACCGGCGTGCCCCTCGACGAGTTCGGGCAGTACATCCTGCTCACCAACTTCAGCAACTACGTGTACATGTTTGCCGAGCAGTTT
>JAYULN010000155.1:0-5776 GCA_043763525.1 Hymenobacter sp. | reverse complement strand
CGGCGAGTGGCTTTTGTACTTCTTTCGCCAGTCCTCCAGGGTCTGGCGTTCCTCAGCGGTTAGAAACAAGCGATAAATGAGCATGGCGAAAGCAATTTCCTACGAAAAAGCCCACCAGACCCAATAAGGTTTTTCAACCACTAGTAGTGTTGTCGGATTTGTTTTCAACACCGAATCATTACAATTCTTTATTGTTGATAAATTAGTCTTTATGGCACTTGCCGTGAGGTGATGGCCTTTTGTTTCACGCGTATTAATACCAACACTATTTAACCCAAGTTGCGGACAAGCAGCCGCGCGTCGACCGGGTTGTAGTAATCTGGCTGAGAGCCTGTTAAAAATTAGCGAAGTACTATGTTTCGCAATGCTATTCGTTGCCTCTAACGATACTTTTGTAGCAGCGAGCTTACTTAGCAGGCTATGAATGATGGCTGTTTACAGCCTGTTTAAGCCGGATAAATATTCAGAACCTCTGATTTTAAACAGGCTCTGAGATAGAGATGAAGCTGCATAGCGGCGACAGGAACTACTGCGCCTCTGCCACCGCTCTGCAGCTTTTAGCCAGTTTTTGCCCCATTTCCCATAACCCGGACGCGGCTACTCCACCACTTAGATTAGTTACAGGCGAAAAGACGCGCGACCAGCCACCGATATAACTGACTATACACCTCCCGCTTTTTATGCGCTGACTACTCCGAAACAGTGCGGCACAGGTCAGTTACCCCCGCCCGCTGGCCGCCACCAGCGCCCGCAGCGGCTCATTGAAGCCGATGGCATCCACCAGCTCTTCGAGCGGCAGGTGCAGGCGGTACTTCCAGAAGTGGGTGGGGTTGCTGGGCACGTTGATTTGCTCGTCGTGCGGGTTGGCGCGGCGCAGGTGGCGGTCCATGGCCAGCAGGTCTTGCAGCGGCAGGATGGCCCACATGGCGGGCGAGTGCAGGTGCTGCACCACTATTTCGCGCGCTACCCAGGGCTCGCAGTAGAAGGGGGCCACCTCGCGCCAGTGGCCCAGAATGGTTTCGAAGTAGCGCTGGGTGGTAACCCGGTCCTCCTCCCACCAGCCCCGAATGGTGCTCATGTCGTGGCTGCTGGTGGTAACCACGCTCAGGTCGGGGGCGGTGTAGGGGTGGCCAAACTCGGTGTCGGGGTTGGCCGGCATGCGCTGGATGTTGAGGCCCAGAATGCCGAGCTCCTTCATCACGCCGGGCACCGAGGTGGGCACCATGCCCAGGTCTTCGCCGCAGATGAGCATGTTGGTGGCGTAGCGCATGGGCGGCAGCTTCACGAGGCCCTGCTGCCGCCAGAACTCCTCGTGGCGCCTGAAGAAGTAGTCGACGTAAATATCGTCGTAGAGGCGGCGGCGGTCTTCTTCGGAGTCCAGCTCGCGGAACGAGTAGCTCTTATTCAGGGTGATGCGGGGGTGGTAGAAGTCGTCGCCGGCGGGCACGAACAGCACCTCGTTCACCAAGGCAAACAGGCCCTTTTGCAGCCAGGCAAAGTAGTCGCCGTGCTCGGGCGTGGCCGCTATTTTTTGGGCAATGTAAGCTTCTATTTTGCGCTGGTTATCGACGTGTTCTTTGAAGTGAATACGGCCGTAGCTGGCATCGTAGAAGTACTCGTTGAAGACAGCCTCGGCTTCGCCCTGAAAAATACCCTCGAGCATGTGCCAGCGGATGTAGGGCTCGCACAGGCGGCTATAGTCGAACCAGCCCAGGCGGCGCTCGATGTCGTGGCGGTGCAGCGGCAGGGCGGGCGCGAAGTGGCCCAGCAGGCCTTCGACCGACTCAATGGGCATTTCCCAGATGCGGAAGAAGCCCAGGATATGGTCGATGCGCAGGGCATCGAAATAGCGGCTGAGGTGGCCCATGCGCTGTTTCCACCACAGGTAGCCATCTTCGGCCATGCGCTGCCAGTTGTAGGTGGGGAAGCGCCAGTTCTGGCCGGTGGTGGAGAAATCGTCGGGCGGGGCCCCGGCCTGGCTGTCCAGGTGGTAGAGCTCGGGCTGGGTCCAGGCATCGACGGAGTGGCGGTAGATGCCGATGGGCAAGTCGCCCTTCAGCACCACGCCTTTGGCGCGGGCGTAGGCCACGGCTTCGCGCAGCTGCTTATCGAGGTGAAACTGGGTGAAGAAGAACAGGCCGTACTCGTCGTAGTCGGGGGCGGTTTCGGCGGTCATCTCCGTGAGGCCCTGCGGGGTGCGGAACTCGGCGGGCCAGCGCTGAAAATCGGCGGTACCGAACCGGTCGCGCAACGCGCAGAAAGCGGCGTAGGGAATCAGCCAATTGGCTTGGCTAGCGAAGAACTCGCGGTACTCGGCATCGGCCAGAAAAGCTGCTTTCTCCTGCTTATAAAGCAGCTTGAGAAACTTCCACTTGGCGGCCATCATCGGCTCGTAGTCTACGAAATCCTTGGCGTTGAATTCCTCCTTGAGCTGGGCCAGCTCCTGGGCCGCCTTCTTGGCTTTGAGGGCGGCAATGCCTTCGAGGTGAATGAACTGCGGGTGCAGGGCAAATACCGAAATAGCAGCGTAGGGGTACGAATCGTGCCAGGTATGGGTGGCCACGGTGTCGTTGATGGGCAGAATCTGCACCAGCTGCAAGCCGGTTTGCACGGCCCAGTCGGTGAGCAGCTTCAGGTCGGTGAACTCGCCCACGCCGAGGCCGCTTTCGCTGCGCATGGCAAACACGGGCAGGGCCACCCCGGCCCCGCGCCAGGCGGTAGGGTAGCGGTAGTTTTCGTCGTTGAAGACGCGGGCCAGGTTGCCGACTTTGGTGCCGGGCACCACGCGGTTTTCGCCGCCTTCCATGTCGAGGGCATGGCCGGCCGCGGCATCCCACATGGCGTATTTATAGAAGCAGTCTTCGGTAGGGTTGGCCAGCTGGGCGGTAGCGGCCCAGGTGGGGTAGTCGGTATCGGCCAGCACCAGGGCTTTGGTGTTGTCCCAGGCCCCCAGGGCCGGGTCGGAGCCGAGAATGCACAGCTGCTGGTGAGGGGCTACGCGGGGTGCCAGGAGCCGGAAAGTGGTTGCGCCACCGGCTGGCGCGCCCAAGGAGGCACCACCCGCCACTGTTTTGCCGGCGGGGCTGGCTTTGGTTTTTTTGGCCTTGGCAGCGGGCGGCACAGGCGCAACAGCGGCTGCGGGCCGGCGAAACAGCGATTTGGTGAAGGCCGCCGTCAGCAGCTCGTTTTCGGGCTGGCCGGGGGCGCGCCAGTAGTCGGCCAGGTGCAGGCTGAGGGTAGCCTCGTAGGCCACCGTGCGGTTGGGGCCAAACTCCCAATGCTCGCCGCCGGTATTGGCATCGAGCAGCGCATACTTGTACGTAAGGGTGCCGGCCGCAGTGGCGGCGGTCAGCTCGTAGCTCCAGCAGCCGGTGGTTTCGTCGTAGCGCATGTCGGCAGCCGCATCCAACTGCCAGCTGCCCAGGTCGGGGTGAGAACCGCACACGACCAGGCGCTGGCCGAATGAGGTACGGTAGGGAAGGGAAAAACGAAGGGTCATGCAGGGAGCTAAGCTATTGGGGGGCGCAAGATAAGGATTCGCTACCCGGAGAATACTGAATCATGAAGGATGAGGCGGCCGCGCTTTCGCAATCGTTTGCGGCTGCTAACGCTTGTTCGAAAGCCAGTTGCTGAGCCTGGTTTTGCCGGCAGACCCGCTCAGGCGGGCCAACCTGCGGGCCGGGTTCTGCGTTTGGGAAAGCCCCCTTGTTTTCTTTGCCGCTTACCCCCTCTTGCTTTGTCCATTTTTCTGCGTCGTGTCCTCTACGGTTTGCTGGGGCTTTTCGCCCTGTTGCTGGTGCTCATTATTGCGGTGGTAGTGCTGCTGCAATTGCCCGCCGGGCAGGATTTTGTGGCCCGCCGGGCCGAAAGCTACCTGCGCGAAAAGCTTCAGACGGAAGTACGCATCGGGAAGTTTCGCACCGATTTCCGCCACGCTATCAACCTCGACGGCGTGTACCTGGCGGACCAGCGGCGCGACACGCTGCTCTCGGTGGGCCACCTGGGCGTAGATGTCGACATCTGGGCGCTGCTGCACAAGCAGATTAACGTGTCGAACGTGGAGCTGAACGACGGCCGCGTGCGCCTCACGCGCACCGAGCCCGATTCGGTGAACAACTACGACTTCGTCATCAACGCCTTTGTCGACCCGAACGCGCCGCAGGACACCACGGCTTCGGCCCTGAAATACGACATCGGCAAGGCCCGGCTCACCAATATCTACCTCACCCAGAACGACCAGATAACCGGCTCCGACGTGCGGGCCAGAATCGGCGAGCTCACGGCCAATATGGACGCGGTGAATGTGGATAAGTCCATCTACAAGGTGGATAACGCGGCGTTGCGGCGCTCGGCTATCAGCATTACGCAAACCAAAACGGCCCCGCAGGTGGAGAACTCCGCCCCTACCACGCCGCTCACGGTGCAGTTTGGGTTGAAGCACGCCACGCTCGACCGCGTGGCCTTTACCTATAAGAACGCCCCGGCGGCCCAGTTCATCAGCACCAATATTGGTCTGGCCGATATTACGGCGCAGAACATCGACCTGCAAAAAGAGCTGGTGGCCCTCAACAAGCTCACCCTCAAAAACACCACGTTTGCCTACGCCCAGAACGAGGCCGTGCCCGTGGCCCAGCGCGTGGTGAACCCCGCCGAGGCCGTGCGTAAGCTCGACGCGGCTGCCGACCAGAACAAGGCCGCCACCGGCCAGCGCCTGGCCTGGAAGGTAACCCTGAACGAATCCGACATCAGCGGGCTGACCGTGAATTTCGACAACTTCAATAAGCCCAAGCAGCGCACCCGCCTGCCGGCCCTCGACTACAACCACCTGCATTTCACCGACCTTGTGTTGAACACGCACAACGTCAGCTACTCCGAAAACCGTACCACGGGCCGCGTCGACAACCTGGCAGGTCGCGAGCAGAGCGGCTTTAAGGTAGATAGTTGGCGGGCCGATGTGGTGTACGACTCGGTGCAAATTCGCCTCGACAGCCTCGATTTGATAACGCCGCACACCCGCATCCGGCGCTCGCTGGCCATTGGCTACGAAAGCCTGTCGGCGCTGGGCAACGTGAAAAAGCTGCCCAACCTGAAGATTTCGGGCGACTTGCGCGAGGTGCGCCTGGGCTTCCGCGACGTGCTGTACCTGGCTCCGCAGCTGGCGGGCACGTCGCCGTTCAACACCGGCCCCAACCAGTCGGTGCTGCTAAACGGGCAAATTGCCGGCCGCGTGGGCGATTTCACGGTGCGCAATTTCGAGTTTGTGGGCCTGCGCAACACCGTGCTCAAGGCCCGGCGCGGGCGCATTCAGGGCCTGCCCAACGTCGATTCGCGGCTGTACGCCGACTTGGACATTCAGCAGCTGAGCACCTCGCGGGCCGACATTCTGAGCCTCGCGCCGAAGGGCAGCATCCCGAATACTATCAGCATTCCGCCCACGCTGGCGCTCAGCGGCACGTTTCGGGGCCGGCCCACCACGCTGGCGTTCGATACCAACCTGAAGCTGCGCTCTAGCTACGGCGACCTCGCCTTTAGCGGCAAGCTGGGAGCGGCGCAGGCTAATGGCCGGCAGCCGCTGCTGGGCACTTTCGCGGTGGGCGGGTTCGATTTTGGTAAGCTCTTGAAAAACCCGCAGCTGGGCCGCGTTACGGCCACGGGCCGCATCAACGCCACCGGCAATCTGAAAGACCCCGCCACGCTGGTGGGCCAGGTGAACGCCACCGTGCAAAGCGCCCGCTATAACGGCTACACCTACCGCGGCGTGGCCGCCACGGTGGCC
>JAYULN010000154.1:0-5778 GCA_043763525.1 Hymenobacter sp. | reverse complement strand
TCGGCCTCGGAGTAGATGGCCACCGTGGCAATGCCCATTTCCTTGGCCGAGCGCAGCACGCGCAGGGCAATTTCGCCCCGGTTGGCGACGAGCAGCTTCGAGATTTTTTTCATGGGTGGGGGTGGAAGAGCGGTGGGAAGGAGTGGAGCGGGGAATGAACGTCATGCTGAGCCTAGCGAAGCATCTCCACCGCGTAACTAACCAGGTTTACTGCTGCGGTAGAGATGCTTCGTTGCGCTCAGCATGATGTTCTACTATTGCCATGACAACGCAAAGAAACTGTGAAACCGCAGCCCCATTGCAAACCCGCGGCGCATTCTCCGGTTATCAAGCCCAAATTATGCACATCGACGGCCCAGCCTTACCTTTGTGATTAGGTCTGTTCTGGGGTACCAATAAAATAGCCAGCGCGGCCTTAGAAGCGTTTTTACCACCCTATTTCCGTTTTTTCAGTGGATATTTTCGACCGCATTGCCGTCAATCGGGGCCCGCTGGGCTCGCACTCACATTACGCCCACGGCTATTTTGCTTTCCCCAAGCTGGAAGGTCAGATTCAGCCCCGCATGATGTTTCGC
Source organism: Hymenobacter sp. (assembly GCA_043763525.1). Classification (GTDB taxonomy): domain Bacteria; phylum Bacteroidota; class Bacteroidia; order Cytophagales; family Hymenobacteraceae; genus Hymenobacter. The sequence goes on along the minus strand of JAYULN010000154.1, from coordinate 5,203 downwards.
GGCAAAGAAGTACTGACCTGGAGCCTGAATAATTACCTGGGCCTGGCCAATCACCCCGAAGTGCGGCAGGCGGATATCGACGGAGCCACCGATTTCGGCATGGCCTACCCGATGGGCGCGCGCATCATGAGCGGTAACTCGACTTTGCACGAGCAGCTGGAAAACGAGTTGGCCGATTTCGTGCAGAAGCCCTCCGCCCTACTCCTCAACTTCGGCTACCAGGGCGTGGTGAGCATCATCGACGCGCTGGTGAGCCGCCACGACGTGATTGTGTACGATGCCGAGTCGCACGCCTGCATCATCGACGGGGTGCGCCTGCACCAGGGCAAGCGCTTCGTGTTTCCGCACAACGACATGGCCAATTTGGAGAAGCAGCTGGAGCGGGCCAAGCGCATGACCGACGAAACCGGCGGTGGTATTCTCGTGATTACGGAGGGCATGTTCGGCATGTCAGGCAACCTCGGCAAGCTGCGCGAAATCGTGGAATTGAAGAAGAAATTCGACTTCCGCATCTTCGTCGACGATGCTCATGGTTTTGGCACGCTGGGGCCCACCGGAGCCGGTACGGCCGAACATTTGGGCTGCATAGCGGGCGTAGACGTAATTTTTTACACCTTCGCCAAGAGCATGGCCAGCATCGGCGCATTCGTGGCGGGGCCGGAAAGCGTGATTGAATATTTGCGTTACAACATGCGGAGCCAGATTTTCGCCAAATCGCTGCCCATGCCGCTGGTGATTGGCGCACTGAAGCGCCTGGAGCTGATTCGCAACCACCCCGAATACCGCGAAGACCTCTGGACGATTGTGCGGGCGCTGCAAGGCGGCCTGCGCGAAAAAGGCTTCAACATTGGTACCACCGAATCGCCGGTTACGCCCGTATTCCTAAACGGCGAAATTTCCGATGCAACGGCCCTAACTTTCGATTTGCGTGAGAATCACGGCATTTTCTGCTCTATTGTCGTGTATCCGGTGGTGCCGAAGGGCGTGATTATGCTGCGTCTGATTCCGACGGCCAAGCACACGCTGGCTGATGTGCAAGCAACGATTGTAGCTTTTGAGGCCATGGCTGCAAAGCTCGATAAAGGCCTTTACAGCAAAACCCCGGCTCCGGCCCAAATAGCCTAAAACGGCCCGCTAAGGCACTTCGCGCCGGTTGCCCGAAAGGGTAGCCGGTGCTTTTGTTTTTGGATTATTCTTATGTAAGGTCTTTAGCACAACTTTGTGCAAACGGCCTTTTTTTTGATAAAATCGGCCTCTGAAAGCAGGGGAGGGGGTTTTAGAAAATAATTGAAAAACTTGCTTGCATTTGAAATCCCTGTATATTAGAGCCGGCTTAACACCACCACAAACTCATTTTTCACCCCAAACCCCCATTCCAATGAACAATTTTGGTAAACTGAAGGACCTCGTGATGTCGCTCGAAGATGACTTCTCGAAATTCTACGAGAAGCAGAACGCTGCTGCCGGCACCCGTGTGCGTAAAGGCATGCAGGAGCTGAAGACGATGGCCCAGGCGTTCCGCACCGAGGTGCAGAACACCAAAAACACTGGTGCTGCCACTGCTGCTCCTGCTGCTAAGAAGGCTGCTCCGGCCGCTGCCAAGAAGGCTGCTCCTGCTAAGAAGAAGTAATCATGGATTGACGCGGATTTTTTGAATTTCGCGGATTCTGTTTGTCTCCTCCGGTTAAATGTCGACAGGAATAAGGCAAGGGCCCCGTTCGGATTTTCCGGCGGGGCTTTTTGCTTGCGAATGGACTTGGTTTGGGGTTAAATAGTTCAGGGCCAGATGCGGGCATTCTTCGTTGTAGAGGTGGCCTGCCTGGTCGACGAGCAGGCGGGCCTGGGCCAGGTCGTCGGGGAGCACGAAGAGAAATGCGTCTTTGAGAATGCCGTTGACCCGTTCGGCCAGCGGGTTCGGGTAGCCGTCGTAGCCGTCGGTCATCGAGCAGCGCAGCTTGGCTTTGTTCAGGGCGGCCTGATAGGTGTCCGAGGCGTATTGGCTGCCGCGGTCGGAATGGTGGATGCACCCGGCGGCGGCCCCGCGCACGGCCCGCTCCAGGGCGGCCAGGCAGCCGACCGTGTGCAGGCTGCTGTGGACGTGGTGGCCGACCATGCGGCGGGAAAACGGGTCGGTGACTAGGCTCAGGTAGACCGTGCCCTGGCGGGTGGGCAGGTAGGTGATGTCGCGGTCCGGTCCGACGGCAGAGCCGTCCGACCGGTTGCCGCGTGAACGGAATCGTTGAAACGACTTCGTGCAATTGCAAACGCCTCGTTCAGGCGGCGCGCTTGATAACCGGTCCGACGGCGAAGCCGTCCGACCGGACCCGCTCTATACCAACTCCAGCAGGAAGTAGTTCTTCTTGCCTTTTTGCACCACCAGGTATTTGTCGGCCAGATACGTGAGGGTGGCTGCCGAGGCATCGGGCGTGGCTACTTTTTCGCGGTTGATGCTCACGCCGCCGGCCTGAATCATCTTTTTGGCCTCGCCTTTGGAGGCGAAGATTTGATGCAGCGTGGTGTCGCTGAGTAAGGTGGCGGCGTTAAGGTCGGGCAAGTCGGCCCGCAGAACCTGTAGGTGGGGCACGCCGGCGAATACGTCGAGCAGGGTGGCTTCGTCGAGGGAAGCCAGGCTGCCGCCGCCGAAGAGGACTTGCGAGGCGGCAATTGCGGCCTCGGTGGCTTCGGTTGAATGCACACGGGTCGTTACGTCCTGGGCCAGGGCCTTTTGTAGGATGCGCTGGTGCGGGGCTTGGGCGTGCTCGGCTTCGAGGTTTTCAATTTCTTCCTGGGTCAGCAGCGTAAACACGCGGATGAGGCGGGGCGCATCCGCGTCGGCGGCGTTGAGGAAGAACTGATAGAACTGATAGGGCGAGGTCAACTTCGGGTCGAGCCAGACGGTGCCGGTTTCGGATTTGCCGTATTTGGTACCGTCGGCCTTGGTAATGAGCTGGCCGGTGAGAGCGTAGGCTTTGGCCTCGCGATTTTCGGCATTGCTGATGCGGCGGATAAGCTCGGTGCCGGTCGTGATGTTGCCCCACTGGTCGCTGGCCCCCATTTGCAGGGTGCAGTTCAGCGTGCGGTTGAGGTGGACGAAGTCGTAGCCTTGCAGCAGCTGGTAGCTGAACTCGGTGTAAGACATGCCTGTAGTTTGCTCCGATTGACCGATGATAACATCTCTTTCATTCGGGACAAATTCAGGATTGAGCTTAGCTTCAAAAGACCTACTCAGATTCTTTATTTCATTTCGGCTCAATTCAACTTCAAAAATACATCTGTCAATATCATCTTTAAGCTTGTTCTCACTAAAAGTCTTCCGTAATGCTTCCACTCTCGTGTTAAGTAAAGCATAGCTTCTGTTTAATACTTGGCCTATTGAATTAATATCGTCAATCCCCTGTGACCGACTAATTCGGTTTTTAACCGAATCCTTAGCCATCATATAGTTGACAGTTAATTGCTTGCCTACTTCGCGTAAGAAGCCCAGGAAGCCGAAGTCCTTGAACCAGTCGTAGTTATTGACAACCAGCGCCCCGGTGGGGCCTTCGGCAAAGTCCAGAAATTTTTCGAGCTGGGCCTGAATACCGGCCTGGTTGGCCCGCAGGGTGGCTTCGTCGAGCAGGTTGCGCTCGGCCGATTTGCCGCTGGGGTCGCCAATCATGCCGGTAGCGCCGCCCACGAGGGCCACGGGACGGTGGCCGGCGCGTTGCAGGTGCACCAGCAACATAATGGTGGCCAGGTTGCCAATGTGCAGCGAGGCTGCCGTGGGGTCGAAGCCGATGTAGCCGGTGATGGGCGCGTTGGTGGCCAGGTGTTCGGCGGTGCCGGGCATGGCATCGTGGTACATGCCGCGCCAGGTCAGTTCAGGGATGAAATCCAAAGAGAGTGATGAATTATGAGTTATGAATTATGAGTCAGGGGTAGTGGATGATAAGCCACCGCAAGCGCAAAGGTAAAACGAGCCTTCTACCTTTGCCTTGGCAAGCGCCGTGTTCAAAATAGAGTGGTGAATGTGGGTCTGATTAAGTACAAACTCACAATTCACAATTCACAATTCATAATTCCCTTGGTACAAGAAGCCGATGCCGTCCTTAAGCAGCTGCAGCAGCGGCAGTTTCAGCCCGTGTATTTTTTGCAGGGCGAAGAGCCGTACTATATTGATGTGGTGGCCGATTTGATTGAGAAGTCCGTGCTGGCCGAGCACGAGCGCAGCTTCAACCAGGTCGTCATTTATGGCAAGGACGTGGACGTGGCCGGCATTCTGGGCCAGGCCAAACGGTTTCCAATGATGGCCGAGCGCAGCGTGGTCATCGTGAAAGAGGCCCAGACGGTAGCCGACCTGGAGCAGGAGCGGAGTTGGCCTTTCCTGGAAGCTTACCTGAAAAACCCGCTGCCCAGCACCGTGCTGGTGTTTTGCTACAAGCACAAGACGCTGGACTCGCGCAAGAAGCTGGGCAAAATGCTCTCGGGCAAAGACTCGTCCGCCGTGCTCATGACGAGCAAGAAGCTCTACGACAACCAAGTGCCGCAGTGGCTCACTGCCAACGTGCGCGGGCGCGGCCAGCAGATAACCGGGCAAGCCACCGCCATGCTGGCCGAGTACATTGGGGCCGACCTGAGCCGCCTGGCCAACGAAGTCGACAAACTGGTGCTGAACCTAAAGCCCGGCCAGGCCATCGACGAGGAGCTGGTGCAGCGCCTGGTGGGCATCAGCAAGGATTACAACATTTTCGAGCTGCAAAAAGCCCTCGTGCAGCGCGACGTGCTGAAGGCCAACCGCATTCTGGCCTACTTCGCGGCCAACCCCAAGGCCAACCCGCTTATCCCGAACTTGACGCTGCTGTTCAACTTTTTCAGCAAGCTGCTGGTGTTGCACCAGGCCGGCCCCAACCCTCCGGATGGCGTGTTCAAAAGCCTGGGCATTCTAAATAGCTTCGCCCAAAAAGAGTACCAGCAGGCCCTGCGCGTGTACCCCGCCGAGCGGGTCGTGGGTCTGATTCACTCGATTAGAAGGGCCGATGCACAGAGTAAAGGCATCGAGAGCGGCTCGATGGACGATGCCGAGATTCTGCGGGAGCTGGTGTGGCTCATTCTGCACAATGTGCCAGCCGGGGTGCTTCACTGATTAATCTAGTTGGGCTAGCGTCAATTTGAGCCGGGCTACTGCGAGCTTAGCCTCGGGGTAGCCCGGCTGCTGCTTTAGAGC
>JAYULN010000153.1:0-13972 GCA_043763525.1 Hymenobacter sp. | reverse complement strand
AGCACGATGGCCGCCGACGGGTACTGGTTCAGGTTGGAGTAGATGTCGTAGAATTCCGAGCCCAGCTCCACGTTGGCCACGTCTTTCAGGTGCAGGCTCTCCCCGTTGGCATTAGCCTTGAGGATGACGTTCTTATACTGCTCTACATCACTAAATCGGCCCTGATAGCTCAGCACATACTCCAGCGACTGCGTCTGTCCGCCGTCGGAGCGGCCGATACGGCCCGGCGAGCCGATAACGCTCTGCTCGCCCAGCGCCTTCATCACGTCATCGACCGAAATATTGTAGGCCCGCATGCGGTCGGGTTTCAGCCACACGCGCATGGCATATTGCCGGCTACCCAGGATGTTGGCCCGGCCAATGCCGCTCAGGCGCTGCAACTCCGGTATCATGTTCACCCCAGCGAAGTTGAAGAGGTACTTCATGTCCGTATTCTTGTCCTTCGAGTACAAGTTCACGTACATCAGCATATTGGGCACCACGCGGTTCACCACCACGCCTTCGCGCTGCACCAGCTCGGGCAAGCGGTTGAGCACCTGCGCAATGCGGGTATTCACGTTCACCACGGCCTGGTCGGGGTCGGTGCCCAGGTTGAAGACAATCTGAATGTTGGCCTCGCCGGCGCTCACCGCGTCGGAGGTCATGTACTTCATGCCCGGCACGCCATTCACGGCCTGCTCCAGCGGAATCAGCACCGATTCGGTGAGCACCTTGGCGCTGGCACCGGGGTAGGCCGCGCTCACCATCACGAGGGGCGGCGAAATTTCCGGAAACTGCGAGGTGGGCAACTTCATGATGGCCAGCCCGCCCATCAGCAGGATAACAATCGAAATAACAATGGCAAATACTGGCCTACGAATGAATTTACTAAACATAGAATGACGGTTCTGTTTGGAGGCTTTGGGTAATAGTCGTTCGCTCCGGTCCGACCGGTTGAAGGGCGAACGAGTCGTTGATATGGCAACCAGTCGGACCGCCTGGAGCGGTCGGACTGGCGGGCGTTACTCGCTGTACACCTTCAGATGCGGGATAACTGCCTGCGGAGCCTTGTAGTCGTAGCTTATCTTATCGCCATCTTTCACCTTGCGCAGGCCCTCCAGCAGAATCCGGTCGGTGGCGGTGATGCCGGATTTGATGACGTATAGGTCGGGCATTTCGGAGGCGATGTTGATTTCCCGCTGATGCACCACGTTGTTTTTGTCGACCATGAAGACGTATTTCTTCTCCAGAATCTCGAACGTGGCTTTCTGCGGGATAATCAGGGCGTGTTGTAGCGGCACGGTCATGAGCACGCTGCCGGTTTCACCGTTGCGCAGCAGGCCCTCGGGGTTTGGGAAAGTGGCCCGGAAGGCAATGTTGCCGGTTTCGTTATTAAATTCAGCCTCAATGGTTTGCACCACGCCAGTGTGGTTAAATACCTCGTTGTTGGCCATTAGCAGCTTCACGTGCGTGGCCTTGTCGCTGGCTTTAGCGTGCTCCTTGTAGGCCAGGTACTCGGCTTCGGGCACGTTGTAGTACACCCACATTTTACTGTTGTCCGACAACGTGGTCAGCAAATCGCCCTCATCCACCAAACTGCCCAGCCGGCCCTGAAAATGGTCCATGATGCCACTGAACGGAGCTTTAACGGTGGTGAATTGCAGGTGCGTCTGGGCCAATGAGACATCGGCGTTGGCCTTGTCGTACTTGGCTTGCGCCAGGGCCAACTCGCTGCCAGATACAATGTTCTTATCGGCCAGCTTCTTGGTGTTCTGGTACTCGAGGCCCACGTAGTTGGCTTCGGCCTGCGACTTTTTCAGCTCGGCTTGGTACACCGTGGGCTTAATCTGAAACATGGTTTGCCCCTGCTGCACGTGCTGCCCCTCATCCACAAAAATCTTCTCCAGGTAGCCTTTCTCCAGGGCCCGCAGCTCAATCCGCTGAAATGAGTGAACCTGGGCCACATACTCCTTGGTAATGGCCGTGTCCTTCTGCAAAGGACTGGTCGCCAACAGCTTAATATGCTCTTCCACTTCCTTTTTCTCTTCCTTGCAACCTGTACAGTAGTACAAACCGCATAGACTCATGAGCACGAATACTTTTTTCATAACAACCTTGATGGTAATCTTGGGAAATATTATTTTTGGAGAAATCAGGTGAGCGGGTCCCTGCTGCCTCGTCTGGGGGTTGGCACCTGCGATACTTATGCTGCTTTCGAAGCAATTGGCTCGCTGACAATTCGGCCGCAGCCGGTGCCTAACTACCAAATCCATAATGGCCCGAGGTGTGTGATTTTTGTTCGCTCGTGCGTCGCAGTGAGCTTTGCTCATGCAGGCGAAAGCCATTGAACGCCAGCAAAATTGCTAGTCCCTACCTGAAAGCGGGAAGTGCGAAATCAAGAGAAAATACAGATGCTACAGAGGCCTATCTTGTGTACTAATTTGGCACAAAACAATGAACAGTACCATGAAGACGTTATGAAGCAACAGACGAGCATCTGCAAAAAGACTCCTGTGGCTACGATGTCAAAAGCACTGTTAATCGCAGGTAACAATTGCTTTTATTGACTGAATATGCCTTTTTGGGCCTTCTGAAAAGACCGAGGCTAGTATATGTGCCTGGCCTGATAAGCCAGGATATGAGGGCGGAAATTTTCGCTGCTCCAGTACCCAAATAAAGCAGTGATATTTAATAGGTTATTTAATTGCAATATTTTTATGAGCGATACCAATGTATAAATTAATTATTTCCATTCTAAGCCATTTCTGAATTCAGAAGCTGTTTAGAAAGTCGCCAAAATCAATCAGACCATCATGCTTTGACAAGCGGACACCCGATGAAGCATGACCGTTCTTTTACCTTTCTAAACAGCCTCTCAGGCTCGTCCAGTAAAAATGGAGCTGGCGCTAAAATAAACTGATTCTCAAATCGTGTTCAAATTAGTTGAACAAACGATGGTCCAGAGTGACGTGACAGCGGTTCGCGTGGACAATAATCCCGGGCGCGGATTGGTGCAACATTAGGGTCTGTTTCAGAGCGAGGGTGCTGCCGTAGCATAGCGAAGCCCCGGTTGGGCCGCGCTCGTTCAACGAGCGCGGCCCAACCGGGGCTTTGTTCAGTAATGTGCTCCGCGGCTAGTAACTGCTGTTACGCGGTGCCTTGGTTTAAGTGCCGCTGGGGGCGTAGCGCGTAACAGCAGCTAGTAACTACAGGGCTGTCTAGTCAATAATCAAATCGACCACGGCATTCACTACCGACAGCGCGAAACTGAATATCAAGGCATTGAGAAAGCCATGCACATCAAAGCTGGTCATCAGGAAATCGGCCATCTTCACGATGATGACGTTGATAACCAGCAGGAAAAGACCCAGCGTGAGCACCGTGATGGGAAAGCCCAGAATCTTGAGGATGGGCTTCACCACGGCATTCAGCAGGCCGAGTACGATGACCAGAATGGCGGCGCTACCTACGCCGCCCAGCACCACGCCCGGCAGCACCATGCTGAGGCCGTACACCAGCACGGCGGTGAGAATAAATTTGAGGATAAAGCTCAACATGGCAACATGGGGTTGAAATGAAAGAAGTTATTCGGCGGCCGCGACACCTTTGGCCGTGAGCCGGCCTTGGGATACGGCCATCCAGTTGCAAAGTTGGTAGAGCAGGCGGGCCCCCACGATGGCATTCCACTCGGTGTCGCCGGGGGCCACTTCGTTCAGGTCGCAGCCGATGATGGTGATGCCGGCCCGCACAATGGAGCGCAGCAGGTAGGTGGCTTCCTCGTATTCGAGGCCGCCGGGCACGGGCGTGCCGGTGCCGGGGCACAGCTTGGGGTCGAGGCCGTCGATGTCGAAGCTGATGTAAACTTTGGGCGGCAGCTGGGCGATAATCTTACCGCACACCTTCTTCCACGATTTCTTGGCGAACTTCTCGTCGCTCAAAAACCGCTGGCCAAACAGCGCCACGCGGCCGTTCGATTTCTCAATCAGCTCGGCCTCCTGCTGGCAGTAATCGCGAATGCCCACCTGCACCAGCTTCTTCACTTGCGGCAGCTCCAGGGCATTGTACATGATGCTGGCGTGCGAATACTGGAAGCCTTCGTAGGCCGGGCGCAGGTCGCAGTGGGCATCAAATTGCAGAATGGCGAACTCCTCGTGGCGCTCGGCCAGCGCGTGCAGGTAGCCCAGCGGGGTGCTATGGTCGCCGCCGAGCACAACTACACTTTTGCCGGCATCGAGTAGCGCGCCGGTTTTTTCCTTCAACCACTGCACCATTTTGGTGCCTTCGGCCGTGACCTGGGCGGGCACGCCGCCAAGCCTTTGCTGGTCGGCTTCGGGCTGGCCGGCTTCGAGCCAGCTGATGTAGTCGGCGGCCAGCGGGCGTAATTGGCGGCTGGCGGCGGCAATGGCTTCATCCTCGTCTTCCATAGCCAGGCCCAATTTCCAGGCCTCGGGCAAGTCCGGGTCGAAGAGGTCGACTTGCAGCGATGCTTCGTGGATGGCAGCCGGACCGTCGGCAGTGCCGGCGCGGTAGCTCACGGTCACTTCCCAGGGCACGGGCACTACAACGACCTGGGCTTCGTTGGGGGTGAAAGGCAGGCCGAAAAGGCCGGCGGCGGCATCGCCAGGGGCGTTGGGGTCGAAAGAGGCTATTTTTTGCGCCAGCGCAGGATTAGTTTTAGGCATTTGGGAGGGACTTGTTAAGGTGAAATACCAACACTAGGGCTGGTGAGCGCAGTTGAAACAGAACGTCATGCTGAGCGTGGCCCGGCATCCCGATTGCATCAGTAATAATTACTGGCACAGTAGAGATGCTTCGGCAAGCTCAGCATGACGTTCTGTTTAATCACAGACTGAATTTTTCAGAATACGGCTAGGCCGACATCTGGCTGCCCAGGAAGTCGTAGCTGCGGATTATTTCCAGGATTTTCTGGAACGTCACCCGGTCGAAAAACAGCATCAGCGGCAGCTCCACGGTGTTGTCCTTATCCGAAAACTGGGTGATGACCGAGAAGATGAGCGGTTGCAGCATTTCCTCGGGCAGCAGGTTCTGCATGGTGTCGGCAATGTTGCCGTGCGGGGCCGTGGGCGGCGCGCCGTAAATATTGGCTTTGAGGATGTTAGCCAGCTGCGTGACCAAGGCCCCGGTGATGATGTTGCTGATTTCGAGCAGCAGCGATTCCTGCAACTCATTCAGCTTCAAGCTTTCGTCGGTTTGCATGCGCAGGCACACGCGGGAGAGGCGCTGAATGTGCTGGCCCGAAAAGAACATCAGCGTCGTGCCATTGAAGTCGCCCCGAATGTCGGATTGAATGGGCACGTGCCGGGACTGGTACTCGCGCACTTTGCGCAAAATATCCTCGCTCATCAGCAAGTCGATATTCGGCACTTCCAGCAGTACCCGTTCCTGGGCAACGATGGCGAATGAATCGGCGGCCCGGGCTAGGCCGATGTTCAAAATCTCGCGGATTATATCACGCTCTAAGTCGGTCATCGATAAATCCATAACGTCGAATATAGGGGAAAATGCAGCTGCGAGGACTGGGGTGAAAGAAAGGAAAAGCTAGGGGCGTTTGGTAAGAAACAGGCGGGTAAGGGCAGGTACGTCGAGCACAAGGCACACCTGCCCGCTTCCGAGCAAGGTGACTCCGCCAAACAGGTCAATAGTATCCAGAGGCTTGCTTAGGGGCTTGATGACGATGTTCTGCTGGCGCAGAAATCGGTCGACTACCAGGCCCAGCCGGCGGTTGTTGTAGTTAACCACCAGCACCTGCTGCGGGCCGTGCAGGTGGTCTTTGGTGGCGGAGGGCAGGGCTTCGTCGCCCTCGTCGTGCAGCAGCAGGCGCAGCGGAATCAGTGGCACGGTTTGCTCCTGAAAATGAGTAACCAGCACGCCGCCCACCACCGAAATCTGACCGGGATGCAGCGACAGCACGGTATCGGTGTGCAGCAGCGGAATGGCGTAGGGCCGCTCATCTACTTCCACGAGCAGGGCCCCTTTTACGGCAATGGAAGTAGGCAGCACCAGGGTGAACGTGGTGCCCTCGCCCAGGCGCGACTCTACCCGTAGCTGCCCGCCGAGCGAGTCCAGGGCCAGTTTTACTACGTCGAGGCCCACGCCGCGACCCGAAATATCGGTCACCTTCTGGGCCATCGAAAAGCCCGGCTCGAAGAGAAAGGCCCACACTTCGCGCTCGCTGAGGTTGGCGGCGGCGCTGGCGGTAGTCAGGCCACGCTCTACAGCCTTGCGGCGCACGGCTTCGGTATCGATGCCGCGCCCGTCGTCGCTTACCTGAATCAGCACATCGTCGCGCTCGGTAAGGGCCGAGAGCGTGAGGCGGCCCACGACGGGCTTGCCCGCCTGTCGGCGCTGGGCCGTGGTTTCGAGGCCGTGGCTGACGGCGTTGCGCACCAAATGCAGCAGCGCATCCGTGATGATTTGCAGGATGTTGCGGTCAATCTGCACGTCCTGGCCGCTCAGAGTCAGCTCAACTTCTTTATCCTCAGCCGTGGCCACGTCGCGCACTACCCGCGGAAACTTGTTGAGTAGCACGCCCACGCCCACCAGGCGGGCATCCATCACGCTGTACTGCAAGTCGTCGGAGATGCGGAACAAGTGTTGGGCCGTGGCCAACAGCGCCGGGTTGCCAATTTCCTGCGCCAGGGTCATAATCCGGTCGCGGTCAATTACGAGCTCACCCACCAGGTTCAGCAGGTTGTCGAGCTTTTTAACCTGGATGTACACCAGGTCCGACAGCTCCATCTTTTTGTTCGACTCCTCCTCGGTATCCGATGCTATTAACTCGTCGAGCACAGGAGCTTCGCCCCGCACGAGGCGGTCGAGGTTGTCGAGCAAAGCCGTGACATCGGGCAGGGGCTGATTAGCACCCACCGCCCGAATCATATTTCCCAAGGCATCGACCCCGACAAAAACCACCCGCACAAGCGGCCCGCTAAAGGTTCGTTCCTGGTCCCGAATCAGCCCAAACAGCGTTTCGAGGTGGTGCGCCACTTCTCCCAGGTCTGTGAAGCCCATGGCGCGGGCGTTGGCCTTGAGGTTGTGCATGAGCCGAAACAGCTCGTTGAGGGCCGGCCCGGCGTTGGGGTTGCGCTCGAGCTCGCTCAGGTGCCGGCTCATGGAGTCGTAATACTCCAGCGCCTCGGCCATGAACAGCTCCCGGTATTCCTGGTCGCGCGTTTTCATTGGCCGGAGATAGGTAAAAAGAAATTAAGCCCACTTACTTCCGCGCACTGACGTACCCCACTGTTAACAGCGGGTAAACGAAGTAGCACGGAGGTTTGCGGCAGCACTTTACGCAGCTTGTTCGGTGGTATCGTCTTGCAGGGCCGCGCCCACGATTTCCAGCACCTTCTCTTCCGAAAACGGCTTGACGATGTAAGCCAGCGCCCCGTTCTCAATCGCCTCAGTCACGATAACCTCCTGGCCTACCGCGCTGCACATCACCACTTTAGCCGAAGGTTGAATCTGGCGCAGGCTCTTGAGCACATCCAGACCGGTGTTGTCGGGCAAAATCACGTCGAGCGTAATGAGGTCGGGATTGGTCGAAGTGGCCATTTCCAGCGCCTGCGCACCGTTGGCAGCTTCGCCCACCACGTCATAACCGGCATCGGTCAGCATGTTTTTGAGCATCGTGCGCATGTAAAAAGAGTCGTCGACGATGAGAATGCGCTTATTCATGGAATTGGGTACCTAAAGTTTTGTGTCGGGAGAGAAGCCGGGCCACTCGGCCGGGCTTCGCGTTGTACGGGTGAGGGGCTACGAAGATGCCCCTTTTCCTGGTAGCCGCATCACTTCGCTGGGGGTTAGCAGCTTGCGCATGTCGAGCACGATGATGATGCCGCCTTCGGGCAGCTTGGCAATGCCTTCGAGGTATTTATCGCGGGTGCTGGCATCCTGCACGAATTCGGGGGCCGGCTCAATCTGGCTGAGGGGCAGCGTGAAGGGCCGCGGCACCTCGCGCACCATCAGGCCCAGGGTATAGTCGGCCGCTTCCACGGCTACGGTGTAGCTGCGCTCGGGCAATTCGCGGCCAGCCGGCCGCAGCCGGAACCGCTCCTCCAGGTCGATAATGGCAATAATGTCGCCGCGCAGGTTGGCAATGCCCTTGATGAAGGGCGGGGTTTTGGGCATCCGCGCCACTTCGGGGGTGATGGTAACCTCCTTCACCTGCTCGATGCGGATGCCGTAGTCCTCATCGCCCAGGCGAAACACGATGAGCTGCACCAATTCGGCGGGCTTGGCACGTTCGGATTTGGGCGTGGGGGCAGCTAATTCAATCTCAGCCATAACACAGATATTCGGTAGTAAGTAGTTAGCGGTTGCCCGGGGTTAGCATGCTGGTCATTGCTCAACTAACTTCGGGCAACCGCCGACCACCAAAAGTTACTTGGCTTTGGCTTTCGATTTGAACGCGACGGCTTTGGGAACAGCCGCTTGTTTGGTAGCCTGACCGCCGGAGGCGGCCTGGCCGTTCTTGGCCGGCACCGGATTGGCGGCGCGTGGCGCGGGCGCAGCGGCGGGCTGTGGAGCCGCCGCTACGCGCGGCGGGCGGGCGGGGCGCTCGGGCCGGGTGGCAGCGGGAGCGGCCGGAGCCGGGGCCGGCATCACCCGCATGGGCCGCCGGGCCGGAGCCTGCTCTGGGGCAGGGGTTTCGGCACGGTTCTGGGTGCGGCGCGTGGCCATGCCGTTTTGCGCGGGGGCCGGGTACGGGTTGGAGCGGTTCGAATGGGTGCGGCGCACGGGCAGCGGCTCCGGCTCGGACTCGTAGGAGCTGAGCTGGAAGGTTTCGAGGCCGGCCTGGAGGTCGTCGGCAATATCGGTGAGGCGCTGCGAGCTGGTGGTCAGCTCCTGCATAGCCGTCGACAATTGCTTGGCCGTGCCAGCCACCTGCTGCGTGCCGGTGGCCGTTTGCTCGGCAATGGCTACCACTTCCTCCACGTACTTCACCACGTCGCCAATCGAAGTTTTCTGCACCTCCGTAGCCGTAAGAATGTCGCGCGAAGTGCGCAGCGTTTCGCCGCTGCTGGTGGCAATGTTTTTGAAGGCCGAGCTGGCCTCAAACGTGGCGTTTTTACCCTTCAGCACCCGTCCTTCCATGGTCGAAATTGCGGTGGCGGCAGAGGTCGTATCCTTCCGAACGTCCTCAACCAAGGTAGCAATTTCGTTGGCCGATTTGCGGGACCCTTCGGCCAGCTTGCGGATTTCTTCGGCTACCACGGCGAAGCCACGGCCGGCCTCACCGGCGCGAGCGGCTTCGATGGCGGCGTTCAGGGCCAGCAGGTTGGTTTGCGAGGCGATGTCGGTAATCACGCCCAGCGACTTGCTGATTTCACCCGACCGCGTGCTTAGCACTTCGATGGTGCGCGAAGTCTGCATCGCGGCGCTGGATATTTCTTCCATGTTTTTCACCACTTCAGCCACCGTTTTCAAGCCAAGCTGCGAGGTTTGCTCACCCAGGATAGCGGCCTTGTTCACCACGTCGGCCTTGTTGGCTGTTTCCTTGGTGGCCTGCATAATTTCTTCAATCAGCTTGAAAGCCTGGTCGGTTTTCAAAGCCTGGTTCTGAGCACCTTCGGCCATCTGCTGCATGGCCAGGGCCACATCGACGGTTACGCGGCTCATTTCCTGGCCTTTGCCGGCCATTTCTTCGGAGGAAGTACCCACGATTTGCGACGAGTCGTTGATTTCACCGAGCAGCTCGTTGAGGTTTTCCACGGCCAGGTTCAGGGCGCTCGACATGGCCAGGATGTCGCCCGTGGTGGGCACTTCCACGCGCTGGGTCAGGTCGCCTTCCGAAATGGCCCGCACCACGCGGCTCACTTCCAGCACCGGCGAGGCGATGGATTCGAGCAGGGCGTTGAGCGTGTCCACCAGCTCTTTCCAGGAGCCCGACACGCCGCCTACCGTGGCGCGTTCGGTCAGCTTGCCTTCCACACCCGCCACTTTGGCCACGCGGCTTACTTCCACGGCGAGGCGGTTGAGGTCGTCCACCATGCGGTTGATGGTGTCGGCCAGCTCAGCGACTTCGCCTTTGGCTTCGAGGGTCAATTTCTGGGTAAGGTCGCCTTTCGATACGGCGGTTACCACTTTCACCAGGCCCCGCACCTGCGTGGTGAGGTTAGAGGCCATGTAGTTTACGTTGTCGGTCAGCTGCTTCCACACGCCGGCCACGCCGGGCACGCTGGCCTGGCCGCCGAGCTTGCCCTCGGTGCCCACTTCCTGGGCCACGCGGGTTACCTCGCCGGCGAAGATGTTCAGCGAGTCCACCATGCGGTTCAGGTTGTCCTTGAGGTCGAGCAGCTCGCCGTTCACGTTTACCGATACCTTCTGGCTCAGGTCGCCGCGCGATACGGCGGTGGCCACATTGGCAATGTCCCGTACCTGACTGGTCAGGTTACTGGCCATCGTGTTCACGTTGTCGGTCAGGTCTTTCCAGGTACCGCGCACGTTGGGCACTTTGGCCTGGCCGCCGAGCTTGCCCTCGGTGCCTACTTCGCGGGCCACGCGGGTTACTTCGTCGCCGAAGGTGTTGAGCGAGTCCACCATTTCGTTGAGGTTTTCCTTCAGCTGCAACAGCTCGCCGCGCACGTTTACCGTGATTTTCTGCGAAAGGTCGCCCTTGGCTACGGCGGTAGCCACGTTGGCAATGTCCCGCATCTGACTGGTCAGGTTGCTGGCCATCGTGTTCACGTTATCCGTCAGGTCTTTCCAGGTGCCCGATACT
Organism: Hymenobacter sp.; assembly: GCA_043763525.1. Lineage (GTDB taxonomy): Bacteria > Bacteroidota > Bacteroidia > Cytophagales > Hymenobacteraceae > Hymenobacter. The sequence goes on along the minus strand of JAYULN010000153.1, from coordinate 3,252 downwards.
TTCGGCACGTTGGCCTGGCCGCCCAGAATGCCTTCGGTGCCCACTTCGCGGGCCACACGGGTTACTTCGCCGGCAAAGATGTTCAGCGAGTCCACCATCTGGTTGAGGTTGTCCTTCAAATCCAGCAGCTCGCCTTTTACATCTACCGTAATCTTCTGCGAAAGGTCGCCTTTCGATACGGCCGTGGCCACGTTGGCAATGTCCCGCACCTGACTGGTCAGGTTACTGGCCATCGTGTTCACGTTGTCGGTCAGCTCCTTCCAGGTGCCGCCAACGCGGGGCACCACGGCCTGGCCGCCGAGCTTGCCCTCGGTGCCCACTTCGCGGGCCACGCGGGTTACCTCGTCGCCGAAGATGTTGAGCGAGTCCACCATCTGGTTGAGGATGTTTTTAAGCTCCAGGATTTCGCCCTTCACGTTCACCGTCATCTTCTGGCTCAGGTCGCCGCGGGCTACGGCCGTGGCCACGTTGGCAATGTCTCGTACCTGGCTGGTCAAGGCCGCGGCCATGTCGTTTACGTTGTCGGTGAGGGCTTTCCACACACCGGCCACGTTCGGCACGCTGGCCTGGCCGCCCAGCTTCCCTTCGGTGCCCACTTCCTGTGCCACGCGGGTTACTTCGCCGGCAAACAGGTTCAGCGAGTCCACCATCTGGTTCAGGTTCTGCTTCAGTTGCAGGAATTCCCCTTTTACATCGACCGTTACGGTCTGGGTCAGGTCGCCTTTGGCGACGGCAGTGGCTACGTTGGCAATGTCCCGCACCTGACTGGTCAGGTTGCTGGCCATGTAGTTTACGTTGTCCGTCAGGTCCTTCCATACGCCGGCCACGTTGGGCACCACGGCCTGGCCGCCCAGGCGACCCTCGGTGCCCACTTCCTGGGCCACGCGGGTTACCTCGCCGGCAAACAGGTTCAGCGAGTCCACCATCTGGTTCAGGTTCTGCTTCAGCTGCAGGAACTCCCCTTTCACATCGACGGTAATTTTCTGGCTCAGGTCGCCTTTGGCGACGGCCGTGGCTACGTTGGCAATGTCGCGCACCTGACTCGTCAGGTTCGAAGCCATGTTATTCACGTTGTCGGTCAGGTCTTTCCAGATACCGCCCACGTTGGGCACGCTGGCCTGGCCGCCGAGCTTGCCCTCGGTGCCCACCTCCTGGGCCACACGGGTTACCTCGCTGGCGAAGATGTTCAGGTTGTCAATTGTCTTGTTGATGGTTTCGGCCATCAGCTTGAAGTCGCCCGACACCGGAATCTGGAAGCTCTCGTCCAGGTTGCCGCGGCTGATGTTCTTCAATACCTTACCTACTTCCAGTACCGGCACGGCAATGCTGTCGACAAGGCCGTTGATGTTGTTAATCATATCGCGCCAGAAGCCGGCGGCCCCTTCGGCCGAAGCCCGGGCCTTGAGGTTGCCCTCGACCCCGGCCACTTTCGAGATGCGCGATACCTCGCCCCCTACCCCGCCAATCATTTCCACCATGGAGTTGTAGGCTTCGGCGATTTCGGCGAAAATATCGTCGTTCTGTTTGGTCAGGCGCACCGACACGTCGCCCTTCTTAAAGGCATCGAGGGCGTAGAGCACCCGGTTGAGCTGCTCATTTACGTAGCCGGGGTCCTGGGTTTCGACCGAGCCGCGCGAGCCGCCCTTTTTGCGGGTCAGGTCGTTGTTGGTCCGTATCACATCAAGAGGCGAAACGGCGCCAAAATTCGGCATTTCGCCGACAACATCATCCGTATGAGCCTTGGCCGCTACTGGCCGGGACTTAGATTGCGGATTCTTGGGGGAAGCCATATAGTATAGGAATCAATCGGATGAAAGAAGGACGAAATGCAGGACGAAGTACGGGGGTCGAAAGCTAATACGCAAAGGTAAGGCGTACGGCCGGGCCACTGAACCGGGATGGGCGGCGGCCGTGTTTGGCAGGGGCTTGTACCCCGTATTTGCAAGGGGGTGCGCTACTGCTGGGAATTATCCGGCATCTTTGCGGCCAATTTTAACATTTCGCCACGGCTGGCCGTTTTAGTTCCAACCCTCCCTTCGCAAGTCCGCCGTTCCCCTTACCCGCCCACATGGTCAAGAATTTAGTTATCGTCGAGTCGCCGGCCAAGGCCAAAACCATTGAAGGCTACCTCGGCCAGGATTTCGTGGTGCGCTCCAGCTACGGCCACGTGCGCGACCTGCCGAAAGACAATAATGCCATTGATATTGCCAACGGCTTTAAGCCGACTTACGTGGTTTCGGCCGACAAGCGGGAGCTGATTGCCCAACTGAAAAAACTTTCGAAGGAGGCCGAAACCGTGTGGTTGGCGAGTGACGATGACCGCGAAGGAGAAGCCATTTCGTGGCACCTGGCCGAAACCCTGAATCTGCCCGCCGCCAAAACGCGCCGCATCGTATTCCGCGAAATCACCAAAAATGCCATTCTGGCCGCCATTGCGGCCCCGCGCACCGTGAATCAGGACCTGGTGAACGCCCAGCAGGCCCGCCGCGTGCTCGACCGCCTCGTGGGCTTCGAGCTGAGCCCCGTGCTGTGGAAAAAAGTGAAGCCCGGCCTGAGCGCCGGCCGCGTGCAGAGCGTGGCCGTGCGCCTGGTAGTGGAGCGGGAGCGTGAAGTAGCCAGCCACCTGAGCGCCAGCGCCTACCGCATTGTGGCCCGCTTCGATGCCGGCCGGGGCGCGGTGCTCGAAGCCGAGCTGCCCACGCGCTATAAAGTGCGGGCCGAAGCCGAGGCGTTTCTGGAGCGCTGCGTGGGCGCTTCGTACCAAATTGAGAGCCTTGACAAGAAGCCCGGTAAGCGCAGCCCGGCCGCGCCGTTTACCACGTCCACGCTGCAACAGGAGGCTTCGCGCAAGCTGGGCTTCTCGGTGGCCCAAACCATGAGCGTGGCCCAGAAGCTGTACGAAGCCGGTAAAATCAGCTACATGCGGACGGACTCGGTGAACCTCTCGGGCGAGGCCCTGGCGGGGGCCGAAGTGGCCATCACGGCGGCCTACGGGGCCGAGTACCACCACACCCGCACCTTCAAAACCAAGTCGGCCTCGGCCCAGGAGGCCCACGAAGCCATCCGGCCCACCGACTTTGCCCTGCTGAAAGCCGGTTCCGACTCGTCGGAACAGCGCCTCTACGACCTTATTCGCAAGCGGGCCATGGCCTCGCAAATGGCCGAGGCCGTGATTGAGCGCACCACGGCGGTAATCGGCATCAGCACCCAGCCGGGCGTTACGCTGTCGGCCACGGGCGAGGTCATCACCTT
>JAYULN010000152.1:0-14073 GCA_043763525.1 Hymenobacter sp. | reverse complement strand
ACACCGTGCCATCGAAAGTGATGGAGCCGATGTCGGGCTTCATCAATCCCACAATGCATTGCAGCAGCACGCTTTTGCCGGTGCCCGAGCCCCCCAGTAGTAGGTTGCACTTGCCGGTTTCAAACACGCAGGAAATCCCTTTCAGAACCGGCGTGCCGTCGAAAGACTTTTCAATATTGGATACCTCAATCATATAATCCTTGTTTCAAGACAATAGAAGCACATTTTTGGTGCATCAGTCAGTTTGCAGTCAGTTTCGGGCCTATATCCTCAGCTTTGCCACCGTGAATCCAGCTCACGAATGTACCGCACACAACGGCAGAGCTTATACATTTCTGAATCAGGAAATGCTACATTTTGAATACGGTATTGCACTTTGTACATTTGTCATCGGGCCAAATAACATTTACGGATTTAAAATCGAATAAGTGGAAACGACACCACCATGACCAATTTGCATCAGCAGCGTATTCGGGAAACGCTGCATAGTACGTCAAGGATTCAACCGCAGGAATTGGCTCCTGTTTTGGCGCACTTTTACACCGTTTACAGCTTCACCGTGGCACGTCAGCAGCTTCAGCAACTTGCTGACACCTTAAGCAGCATCAGCGTTGCTATAAGCGGCTTTGTCATGGATATAGATTGGCAACAACGCGAAGCTGAAGTCACCAACCAGCAGCGCGAAGCGACCCGCAAAGCCACCGGGCCAAAAGGGGAAGCCATGTTATCAGTGAAAGAGGTTGCTGAAATGCTGCATATCCAAAAGCAAAAAGTTTACAACATGGTCAAAAGCGGGCAACTGCCTTATACCAATATCAACCAGGGCACCGGCAAGAAACCCTTGATACGTATTCGGGCATCAGACGTTCCATAATAACGGCCCCTCAGTATAAAATTAAATAACACATAATCAGAGCAATGGACAAAATAAAAAAAGGCCTTATTTATAGGTGAGCGGGACCATATCCCCAGCACGTAATCTATCATGATAGCACAAGCCTATAAGTACTCAGCAGCAAAACAAGAATTCAAGCCCGTAAGCAAAAACATTATCATTCATTCCATACGCTTTGGGGAGCATAACCCCAAGCTTCTATTCATTAACCGGATTGGTGACAAAAACACAAGCCCTGTCGCAGTAACCCGTAAGGCCGTTGCGGACGGGGCGCGTCACGAATTCACTTACAAAGGCACCCGCTATGCCTTCACCTTGCCGGACGAAATCAAGCGGGGGCAACTCATCAGCATTGAAGCGACCCGGTAACATGTCATAGTCGCTTTTTCCCCGAAAGTGAGGAATTCACCCTTTTACCATCCTTAACCTTATTCAATATCCATATCCAATTCATACATGATAACCCAAGACAAATTCAAAATCAAGATACCGCTTGAATACATAGAAGTAAATCAAAACCATCCCAAATGGAATTCAAGCTTAACCGTAGACGAAACGGAAAGCGGAATAAAGCTTAATACCCTGACGTTTGGAAGCCAAAAAGAAACCCGCAATCGGTATCAACCCCACGTCAGCAAGCCCTCTGTTTATCCAGGCATCAATTATATAAAAGCTGACTATACAAATCCCAATCATCAGTACCTTGAAATCGTGGCGACCAGCAAGGCACTGAATAACCCGGCCCAACTCATCAGTCTTAATACTATTGAAGAGCTTTGGGACCGTATCAACGCCACCGGATTGATTTACGGGTATGCTCCCCAGGTATTACCCCAGGCGCAGCAACTTGCCGGGGATATAAACAAAGACTTGATAATGGAATACGACCCTGACGAATACACGCAATTGATAAGGCGCTATTACGTGGGTAATAGATACGTGCAAGCCCGTGACTATGTCCCCAATATTCAGCTTCAGCGCAACGTAAAAGGCAAAGAATTCAGCCGGACGCTTACAGGCTATAACAAGTACCGTGAAGCCAAAGGGGAATACTTCGACCCCAACACGCTCCGATGGGAATTGCGGCTTAATTCCTTTGAAATGCTTCGCAAGTACCTTCAGCTTCCGCCAGGACCAATTATGTTACTGAAAGCATTGGAAAGCACAGCAGACCCCATCAGCACTGTAATCGATGAAATCATGAAAGATATCCCATTAAACGCCGCTCTTAAATCTATTAATACCCCAGAATTGCCAATGACACCCGAAACCCGCGCCGCTTTATTCGCTTCAGAATTGACGTTTGACCATAAAGCCATATTTGCCCGCTTGAAAGAGATTGAATTCAACCTTGCCCCATTGGAAGCCGAATTGAAGGGCAATAGCCATAAAGGCGAGAAGCTGAAACCATACAAAGAAATCCGTACACGATGGGAAGGCTTCAATTCAGACAGCAGCCACGATGTTGAATTACTGAATGAATTATTGGGCAAAATCAAAAGCCCTGCTATCAATACCCTTATTAATAATACCCTTCACACTTATGCCCAAATTGCTTAAATCCAAACAGAAAAAAGAGAATCAGCTAAAGATTTACCTGACAGACAGCTTGCTTGCAATGCTTGAAACCCATTGTAAAAATCAGCGGACCCAGAAAAGCAAGTTTCTCCGCTCCTTATTGATTGCCCACCTGACGTAATGTTTTCGGTACCGAAACCCCACCCCACCGGTACCACAACCACCCCCAGCCCAGGCGGGGGGCAGGAAATATTAAAAGTTGTATCCGCTCTTTTATGGCCTCAGCAATAAACCAGACACGAAAACGGGTGCATACACACGAGTTTTTTTCGGTATCCAGGGGTTTGGCGGGGAGAAATTATAAAATCTGAATAGTTGGCAAGTTGAGGGGAATGGCTCAGGCTTTGGGCTTGCTCAGAAAGAGGTCTTTCCCCAGGGATAGGCAGCCGATGACCAAGCAAGCGTTGGCGACGAATTGCCAGACATGGTAAGGGTTCGGGTCGAAGTATTGCCCGAAGGCACGGTACTCGATAAAGCTGTACTTCGGTTTGTTGTTTTCGTACTCTTCCAGGCTGATTGTTTTTTCGCCAAACGATACGAAAGGGTCACGAATGTTTACACCACGAGTCAAGTAAAACCACAAGGGCAACAACAAGACCCACCACAAACGGGGTTTAAAAACTTTACGGAGCATATATGTTGGTCTGATAGAAGGCAGCAAGATACCAATTGCATTGCTTTGCTTCCGATTGGTCAACCAGATTTCTTATCATGGGCAAGCAAGTAGTTGCGAGGCGTATCAAGTTGCTTCTTACCTTGGCACTTCACCCCTGCCATCTGCTGAAATGACTTTAAAAGACCTGATTATTCCATTTTTCACCATCCTGGTCGTCATACTCCAATCTTTGTTTTCCCTGGTGTCCAAATGGATTGACGTGACCCAAAAGAAAGAGGACCATAAACAGGAGCTTCGCACAATCCACTTCAACAGAAAAATTGAGGTGGGGGAAATCCTGATTGGAAGATGGACCTTATTGATAAGAAACCTGGATAATATAACAAGCTTTTTCAAGAAGTTCGATTTGCGATATTATGCGGATGTTGAACTATATAATGCCGCTGCCGATAAGCAAATAGCTATGAATCAAAAGATTGACGAATTTGTATTATCAGATAAGAATTACTTCTATGCATACTTTGATGACACAGTAATGAATATTACAGGTATTACTGAAGCTTCATCGAGTATGGCGAAACATCGGGAGCTGTTATTAGCCATCATGAATAAGCGCGTAATGCTGGGTATAATTGACGATGAGGACGATGAAGGAAAACAAGAAGTATGGGAAATGATGCGCGACTATGATAAGGCATTAAAAGACTTCTTGCAGGATGGAAGGACATTGAAAGCGCAATACAAAAATTGCTGCACCGCAGTAAGAAAGGAATTAGAGCCTTAATCATTATCCACGATGAAAAAGCGCCGATTAAAGGCGCACCCAGAAAAGCTATCATGAATGTATTGAAAAGCCCGTGGTCATGCCTTGGGCCTTTCTGTTTCTGAGCCTTTTCGTGTCCTCAGTTAAGCGCAAAAGGCTTAAACTATAATCCTTACCAGCGAAACAAATAACCCTCATTTCAGGGCAAAATAACCGGCTTTATTGAATGGGCAGGGAATAGTATAATAAAGCACATGTTTTGAATATTAAGTGGAATAAGAGCATTTAAGGGGGTTTCCGTGTAACGTTTGACGTTTAAATGGCTGCTTCGATGACCCATTTAAAAAACCCGCTCCCTGGCAACAAAAACGGGTACCCTTGGGGCACCCGTATATCATCAATTAAAAGCGGCTCATCAATTCCATTTGGCCCATTTCCCCATCAACATAGTGGCTGAATGAAGTCAAATCTTTATGCCCTGTCCAGTGACGAATCTTGAATTCGGGGATTCCTTTCATCAGACAGAGGCAAACAAATGTTTTGCGACCCACATGGCTGCTCAAGTGCTGATACTTCAGTGTCTTTGTGGCATCAGAAACCGCAGTAACGCCGCTGAAAGTAATCCGTTTGAAAGACTTGTGAAGGGACGGACACATTTCCCCCAGCTTAATCAAACGGGCGTTGTATTGCCCCAGGTCAAGGCTTCGCATTCCTTCGGGGTATTCAGCCAACACTTTCCGACTTAACCAATTTAACGGAATCGTAAGGGTTTCTTTTGTTTTCTGCGTGGTAATGACAAAGTTTTCATTGCGGATATCGGCAGGGCTCACGCGCACAGCATCTGAATAGCGCAATCCAGTGGCCGCACAGAGGCAAAACAAGGCACGGGCATACCGTAAATGCTTGCAATCCAAATCCAGGGCAATCAATTCATCCAATTCAGCAGCATTCAAAGCAACGATTTGCTGATTCGTGGGGGCATTCTTGTGCTTTTTCGGGCGACGGTATTCCCGAAAGGCCACATGCTTGCTCACGCCTGTTTTAACCCAATGATTAAGCAGGGTCTTCAGCAGCCCCATCCGCACATTCGTGGTGGCGTTACGGTGGCCCTTGCTCAACATGAAATCATTAAAGGCAGTCATCAGCGCATAATCAAAGCTGGCAAGGGTAAGCTTCACACCACGGGCTTGCTCAAACTCCATCAGCAGCGACCCCAGCGGCTTCAGTGACCGGGCGGTATTGTACCCGTCTTTTTCGCTATCCTTCACTTTACCCAACAAACCAGCTTCATAATCTTTGAAGAGTTGCCAGAATGTAACCTTCGCCCCGGCTGGGGCATTGCCTTGCTTTGGGGCTCTCTCGGCTTCCCACATTTCGTGTAAAACGTCTGGGGTAATAGCCTCTTTGTAATCTTCAGCGAATCGGCGAATGATGAATTGAATGCTTGACTTCGCTTTGTCAATGGCTTCGTTTCCGTCCGTAATGCTGGCATTGTGCTCTTTCCATGCCGCACCCGCGCACTTCACAAGCCGCTCGTCTTCCATGCCGCCCTGCTTTACTTTCAGCCCCTTTGGGCCGATAACAAGGCGTTTGGAATCGCCGCCGTGGCCGTACTGGATATAGACGTTTTCAAATCCTTTGCTATCCAGGTTTTTGGTAACCACTTTCAGAGACATCAGCGCGGGCGTTTTGGGTTGGGGTATGCCCAAAGATATGCCACAGCTTTTGAATTCAGTCAGCAGTCAGTCAGTCAATTGTGTAATTTTCTGCATTACCGTGTATAAAGTCGGTTGTTAAAAAGTGTCTTTAAATGGGCAAAATGAAGGTTTTTGTATCATTCAGCATTCCCATGTTTTGCATATCATGATAAGATACTTCAATCATTTTATTAGCTGTTGGCTAATAGCTGATAGCTGTTAGCAGGGTCAATTATTTCCAAATAATACCAGGTACAGAATCTGTTAGCTAAAAGCCATCAGCTATTAGCTAACAGCTCACTTAAAGGAGCAGGGCCGCCAGGGCGAAATCGGCGATGAGAATGGCGATAATGGAATTGGTAACGGCCCCGGTGCTGGCCGCGCCCACTTCGAGGGCCCCGCCGGTGGTATAGTAGCCTTTGAATGCCGAGATGCCCGACACGAGGAAGGCAAACACCACCGCTTTGATGAGGGCAAAAACGATGTTGTAAGGGATGAAATCGGTACGAATACCTTCGATGTAGTCCTGGGCCGTCATCACGCCGGTAAGGGTGCCGGCCAGGTAGCCGCCCAAAATGGAAAGCACCATGGCCAGAATCACCAGCATGGGGAACATGATAAGGGCGGCCAGAATGCGGGGCAGCACGAGGTAAGAAGTTGAGTTGATACCCATTACTTCGAGGGCCGAAATCTGTTCGGTGATGCGCATGGTGCCCAGGCCGCCGGCAATGCTGCTGCCGACTTTGCCCGCCAGCACAATGCTGGTGATGGTGGGGGCCAGCTCAAGAATGGTCATTTCGCGCACCATGTAGCCGATGGTAGACTGCGGAATGAGCGGGTTGGTGAGGTTATAGGCAATCTGGACACAGGTTACGGCCCCGATGAAGGCCGACACGATGGACACAATGACAATGGAATCGACCCCGATGAGCATGGCTTCATCGATGGTCCGGTTCCAGAGAACGCTGAGCCGCTCGGTGCGCGTCACCATGCCGCGCAGGAAAAGCACGAACGAGCCGAAAGTTTTGAGCATAAAAAAGGATTGAGGAATTTAGACCGAATTTTGAAGCCAGGCATCTTACGCCTGCAAACTGGCCTTTTGGCCTCCCATACGTAAAAACGCAAACTGACAGTGCAAACCAACGAAAATTTAATCGTCGTGACCGGCGGCAGCAAAGGTATTGGTCGCGCCGTGGTGGCGTGCTTCCTGCGGGCCGGCTATCCGGTGGCCACCTGCGCCCGCTCGGCGGCCGACCTGGCCACCCTCACAACCGACATGACAGCCGAAGTTCCCGGTGCCCGGCTGCACACCCTGCCCGCCGACCTGAGCCGAGCCGAAGACTGCGCCCGCTTCGCCGCCTTCGTACTGGCGCTGGGCCTGCCCGTGGAAGTATTGGTGAACAACGCCGGGGCCTTCCTGCCCGGCCGCTTGCAAGACGAGCCCGCCGACGGCTCCCAACTACGCCAGATGCTGGCCGTGAACTTGCTAAGCGCCTACGACGTGACCCTGCCCCTGCTGCCGGGCTTCATTGCGCGGGGCCGGGGGCACATTTTCACCATTTGCTCCACGGCCAGCATCACGGCCTACCCCAACGGCGGCTCCTACGGCATTGCCAAGCACGCCCTGCTGGGCTTCACCAAAAACCTGCGCGAAGAGCTGAAGACCAGCGGTGTGCGCGTTACGGCCGTATTACCTGGCCCTACCCTCACCGCCAGCTGGGCTGGCGTAGACCTGCCCCCCGAGCGGTTTGTGCAGGCCGAAGACGTGGCCGAAGCCGTGTTTTCGGCCTTCGTCATGTCGCCCCACGCCGTGGTGGAAGAGCTGCTGATTCGGCCGCAGCTGGGGGATTTGGGGTAAGCCTTGTCATGCTGTTTAGCAATTCGTCAGACGGTCATGCTTCATCTTGCGTCCGCTTGTCGAAGCATGCCGTTCTGGATGATTTTCCCGAATTACTAACTGCTGTTACGCCGGGCCTTGGTTTAAGCGCCGCTGGGGGCGTAGCGCGAACGGTGTAGTTCGCGGCCCCGTGCCGTTCAGGCGGCTTTACTGGCACGGGGACGCGAACTACAAAGTTCGCGCTACAACCTGCCGCGTAACAGCAGTTACTAAGCAGTTTCATTGTCTACTCCGCTTTTTTGCCGCCCTTGCCGGTTATTTTGATGTCGGTAAAGGCCGGCGGGCCGCCGTAGTACAGCGTACCGGTGCCGGCCACGGTGCCGGCCACGGCATCGGTGGCGCGCACATGGGCATCGCCGTCGCTGTCGCGGGTCATGGTGAAATAGCAGCGGTGCAGGGCGATATCCTGGGCAAAAAGCCGGCCCGAACCCCCCAGCGTGAAATTCATTTCCTGGGCCGCACCGTGCAGCGTGATGTCGCCCAGCTCGTACAGGTCCACGAAAAGCTGGCGGGCCTGCACGTTCAGGTCGTAATCGCCGGCCCCCACGAGGTGGAAAAAAATAGTATCCTGTACGAACTGGCCTACGGTGCTGCCATTGCCCTGCCCCCGCAAAAATACGCTGGTGACGCGCGGCAGATGCAGGGTTACCTCGCGGGGCGTGTCATAGCTACGGGCCCAGTTGCAGGCACTGGTATTATTGATTTCCAGAGCGTTGCCGTGGCGGGTCAGCGTAATGTCGTCCTGCAGATTTTCGCCGGTCCGCACTTCGGCGTAGGTCTGGGCATCCTGAATCAGGCGCAGGTCCACGTTATCAAAAGCCGTAACGGTAACGAGACCGGGCGCTACTTCGCGGCGTTGGGTAACGACGGTACCGGTGCTTTTCAGGCAGTCGGTGCCGTGGCCGGGGCCACAACCACTAAAGCCAGCGGCCAGCACCACGGCCAGCCCCCCAAACCATCCCAGGCCGCTAACTTGCGGCCGCAAACTCGTATTGCGCATCTGCATCCTGATTTTTCTCAAAGATAAATGGACCTTACCGGCAAAGTCGCCATCGTAACCGGCGCGAGCAAAGGAATTGGCCGCGCCACCGTCGAAGCCCTGCTGGCGCGCGGGGCCGCCGTGGCCGGTTGGGGCCGCACCGCCCCCAAAGGCCTAGTGCACGAGCGTTTCCAGTTTTTCGAGTGCGACGTGCGCGACGAGCACGCCGTGGCCGAAGCCCTCACCAACACCCTGCGCGAGCTGGGTCCCGAAATTCACGTGCTGGTGAACAACGCCGGCTTAGGGATTGCCGGGGCCGTCGACGGTTTCAAAACCGAGGATTGGAAGCTGATGTTCGATACCAACGTCCACGGCACGTTTTTCTGCGCCCGTGCCGTGCTGCCCCAAATGAAGCGCCAGCAGCTGGGCCACATCATCAACATTGCCAGCATTGCGGGCACCACGGGCATCGAGAACATGGCGGGCTATTGCGCCACCAAATTCGCGGTGCGCGGCTTCTCGCAGTCGCTGTTTAAGGAGGTGCGGAACGATGGCATTAGAGTGACGTGCATCAACCCCGGCTCGACGCAAACCAATTTTTTCGATGACATTCCCGGCACTACAGCCAACGAATCGATGATGAGCCCGGCCGACATCGCCAACTTCATTATTTATTCGCTGGAAACGCCGTTCAACTTTCACGTGGTGGAAGCCGAGATGCGGCCTTTGCAACCGAAGAAGTAGAAGCACGTCATGCTCAGTTCCACATGGTAGAAATAGAACGCCTTACTAAAACCTACGGCACCCAAAACGCCGTTGACAACATCAGCTTCGTGGCGGGCAAGGGCGAAATCGTGGGCTTCCTGGGGCCGAATGGCGCGGGCAAAAGCACCACGATGAAGATTGCCACCGGCTACCTCCCCCCAACCGCTGGCACCGTGCGCGTGGCCGGCTACGACGTACTCACCGACAGCCTGGAGGTACGCCGCCACGTGGGATACCTGCCCGAGCACAACCCGCTTTACCTGGATATGTACGTACACGAGTACCTCGAATTCATCGGCTCGGTACACGGGCTGCGCGGCTCCGGCCTGCGCACCCGCGTGGCCGAGCTGGTGCGCCGCGTGGGCCTGAGCCGCGAGCAAAACAAGCAAATTGGGGCCCTCAGCAAGGGCTATCGGCAGCGCGTGGGCTTGGCCCAGGCCCTCATTCACGACCCGGATGTCCTCATCCTCGACGAGCCCACCACCGGCCTCGACCCCAACCAGATTCTGGAAATTCGCCAGCTAATCCGCGAGGTGGGCGAGGATAAAACCGTCATTTTCAGCACCCACATTCTACCCGAAGTAACGGCACTGTGTTCGCGCGTGCTCATCATCAGCCGGGGTAAGCTGGTGGCCGACAGCCCCGTGGCCGAGCTGGCCGCCCGCGCTGCCGGCGAAACCGTGGTGCGGGCCGAGTTTGAAGGCGCGGTGGACACCGCCAAGCTGGCCCAGCTCCCCAATGTGCGCCACGTTGAGCTGGCCCCCGACGGCGCGGTGCTGCTGCGCACCGCACCGGGCACCGACGTGCGCGCCGCCGTGTCGCGTCTGGCCGGACAGGAAAGCTGGATTCTGCTGGGGCTGCGGCAGGAGCAGCAGAGCCTGGAGGAGGTGTTTGGGGAATTGACGAAATAAGAACGACAAATAGGGACGTCATGCTGAGCTTGCCGAAGCATTTCTACCTCAATACTAATTAATTATTTGCGTGGTAGAGATGCTTCGGCAAGCTCAGCATGACGTTCACAAACCAGAATGCTCACCATCCTCCAAAAAGAATTCAACGCCTTCCTGAACTCCCCCGTGGCCTACGTGGTGCTAGGGGTATTCCTGATTGCCACCGGACTGTTCGTCTGGGTTTTCCCCGATAGCAGCGTGCTCGATTACGGCTACGCCGACCTGCAAACGCTGTTTTCGTTGGCCCCGTGGATATTCCTGTTCCTGATTCCGGCCATCACCATGCGCACGTTTGCGGAGGAGAAAAAGGCCGGAACCATTGAATTGCTATTAACCCGGCCGCTGACGGATGGACAGATAATTGGCGGCAAATATCTCGCGTGTTTTCTACTCGCATTACTAGCATTAATTCCGACATTACTCTATTATTTTTCGGTGTATAAGCTGGGTAGTCCGGAAGGCAATATTGACTCGGCCGCTACGGTCGGCTCTTATTTAGGTTTGGCCCTGCTGGCGGCCGTTTTCGCGGCCATCGGCGTGCTCGCCTCAGCCCTCACCCGCGACCAGGTTATTGCCTTTCTGGTGGCCGTGGTGGGGTGTTTTCTGATTTACTCAGGCTTCGATTCTTTGGCTTCGGTGTTGCAGGGCAGCTCGGCTTATTACGTGAGCCAATTGGGAATTGCGGCGCATTACCGCGACCTCAGCAAAGGGCTGATTGACTCGCGGGACCTGATTTATTTCTTCAGCGTAGTGGCCGTGGCTTTGCAGGCGACGCGGCTGGCTTTACGGAGTCGTAATTGGTAATGGAAAATACATTGACTACCTCCCCGGCCACGGTTCCTGCCCCGTCCTCCCGCAAGCAGCGCGACTTGCTACGGTTTGCCGCGATATTGGGCCTGTTGTTGCTGTTCAATTTCACGGCCCAACGCTTCTTCTTCCGCCTCGATTTGACCGAGGAAAAGCGCTACACCATGTCGCCGGCCACCAAGGCGCTACTGCGCGACCTCAAGCAGCCGGTCACCATCACGGTGTACCTCACCGGCGATTTTCCGCCCGCCTTCCGCCGTCTGGAGCAAGGTGTGCGCGAAATCCTGACCGAGTTTCAGGTGTACGGCGGGGCCAATCTGAACTACATTTTCATTGACCCCAGCGCGGCCAGCACTGAAGCCGCTCGCAATGCATTCTACGGTTCGCTCGTCAAAAAAGGACTGAAACCCACCAACCTCGGGGCCACCGAAAACGGCAAGCGGGTCGAGAAAATCATCTTTCCCTATGCCGTAGTGAGCGTGGGCGGGAAGGATAAAAGCGTGCTCCTGCTGCGCGGCAACCAGGCCGCCCCCGCCGATGTGCGCCTCAACCAAAGCATCGAGGGTCTGGAATACGAGCTGGCCAGCACCATCCGCACGCTGGTGCCGGCGCTACGCAAGCGTATCGGTGTGGTGGAAGGCCACGGCGAGCTGACCAACGTGCAGGCCGGCGACATGCTTGGTACCTGGCAGCAGCAGTACGATGTGTTCCGCGTAACGCTGAACAAGGTGAAGAACCTGAGCACGCTCGATGCCATTGTAGTAGCCCAGCCCAAAACGCCGTATTCCGAAGACGACAAATTCAAGCTCGACCAGTTCATCACCCAGGGCGGCCGGGCCATGTTCTTCGTCGATGCCCTGCGCGTGGATCTCGACAGCGTGGCCCGGAATGGTGTCGCATTAGCTACGCCCTACAACCTCAACCTCGACGACCTGTTCTTCAAGTACGGCCTGCGCCTGAACCAGAACCTGCTCCTCGACCTGAACAGCGGCCAAATTCCGCTCGTGACAGGCATGGACGGCAACAAGCCTAAAATTGAGCCCATGCCCTGGCAGCTCTACCCGCTCATCAACAAGTTCAGCCCCCACCCCATCACCCGCAACCTCGACGCGGTGTACCTGAAATTTGTCGGCAACCTCGACACGGTGAAGGCCACCGGCATCCGTAAAACCGCCCTCATGGCCACCTCGCGCTACACCCGCGTGCTGCCCGCCCCGGTGCCCATCAACTTCAACGACGCCCGCCTGGAGCCCAATCCCAAGCTCTACCAGAAGGGCTTTCAACCAGTGGCTTATTTGCTGGAGGGCCAGTTTACCTCGCTCTTCGCTAACCGCGCCCGGCCCGGCACCCTGCAATTCCAGCCCGAAAAGCCGGCCAATGCCAAACCCAGCAAAGTGCTGGTGCTGGCCGATGGCGACTTCATCCGCTCCGAAGTTGACCCCAAAACCGGCAACCCCTACCGCCTGGGCTTCGACCGCCTCGCCAACACCGAATTCGCCAACCGCGAGCTGGTCCTGAACGCCACCGACTACCTGCTCGACGAAACCGGCCTCATCGCCGTACGCGGCAAGCAAATCACCCTCCGCCCCCTCGACAAAGTGAAGCTGGCCGAGCAGCGCCGCCGCTGGCAGCTGCTGAACCTGGGCGCGCCGCTGCTGCTGCTGGGGCTGTTCGGAGCCGTGAGGGCATGGCGGCGGAAAGGGCGCTATGCGGGGTTTGCAACTTAGAATCCATAGATTTATGGAGCATCAACAACGCATTGAAGCAGCTTATTCAGCGGCCGTTTCTGGTATTCAAGAAGACTGGTTTACTGAGCAGCCCGCTTTTGCATGGCACAACTACGTTGCGAACCTGCCGAAGCATCTACAAGTCACCTATTTGATTGTAGTACTGCATAAACAAGTTGTAAATGGCACTTTTGACCAGTATTTCTCCAACGGCTACGGGCTTTTATTCGCGGAATTGGCAGCAAACGCATTTATGGAAGTCGGAGCCAAAAAAGGCGCTTTACTTATTACTAACGCAATAGCGTTGCTTAAAAAGCAGGCTTTTAAAATGAAGTATAATTGGGGATTTGCCAGTTTAGAATCTCACGACCTCATTTCTATTTTAAATTCTCCTAAAGTTAATATTGAGCTTGAGGATATTAGTGATGATTATCTAGACGAATATTACAGCACTGAAATGTCAAACAAACTTCTTGAACTATTGGGTAGCTATTTACAAAAAAAATTTAGCTCTTCATTATTGACTACCACATTTCTGCACTCAACTCATCAATTTCTCCAAAATGCCGGTCCCGATGAATTAACGTAAGATGGTACTGTTTAGCCGCAGCGGCAATCCACATATCCGCTTCTGGTATCGGCCGACCTTTACGCCGAAGCGCATCTTTGATAATCGCAAATTCAACCCCGGTTTCGTAATTGTACGGTAGCATCACCATACTTCCCAACAAGCTGTTTATACTGGCCTGCTCTCTCAAAAATTGCTCGGATTTTCTAGCGCCGTAAAACAATTCGCCTATCACAGTAGGTACACCAAAAATTTGAGGCAGTGCAGCAACCTTGGCAAGCAACGCTTCATCACCACGTAGTACCCGAATCAAGATACTGGAATCCAGTAAGTACTTACCATTCATTTGTATCTACTTGACGGCTTTCCTCCAATGTTGCCAGCATTATTTGCGCAGTCTCCTCACTAATGGTACCCGCGTACTTGAGCAAAACATGACCGGGAGTACCTTCAGGAACCAGCAATGTCTGTGCGAAGGCCAGTAACTGTAGCGCTCGCGCTTCGTCAAGCTGCTCAGTTGCGGCAGCAATCTTCGATTTGATTTCGGCAACACTCATGGGGCAGAACTTTGATATCCTATGCAAGTTAGTTCTACAACGCTGCACTCCGGCGACTGGTTTCTTTAGAACTCCAAACCCTATCAGTTCCTGCTTCCAAAGCCCAACCCAACCCCCTATCTTTGCCCTCCCTTACTCCTAGCCCCCGCCTCGCCCCATGAAATTCATCGTATCATCCTCCGCGCTGCTCAAGCAGCTGCAAAGCATCAACGGCGTGGTTACGAACAACCCCGTGGTGCCCATTCTGGAGAACTTTCTCTTTGAGATTGAGGCC
>JAYULN010000151.1:0-5811 GCA_043763525.1 Hymenobacter sp. | reverse complement strand
AAGCCCGCGCCATTGGCCAGGGCCAGGGTTTTGTTCGGCACGCGCATGTCGTAGCGGTCGGTGCCGGGTTCGGGCAGGTAGCTGAACGGAGCCGACTTTACCTTCTGGGCGCTGGCCGGGGCCGCGCTGCCTACCAGTGCCCAACTCATTAAACCAATCAAAAAAGCTCGTTGCGACATAAAATTTTGGCGTACTTTAGGACGTAAGAAAAATAGAAACTGACCGCCTGGAATGCCCAAAAGTACCCATTTCAGGCGTTGTCGCCGTTGCCAAAGCTGGGCAATACCCAGAAGTCCAAATTGGGCGCTAACAAAAAAGTCTCCCAAGCATAACACTCCCGTGGCCGCTTCCGTACAGGGAGCCCGTTTACTTCGCATCCACTAGCCGGTCCACTCGGAAACGGCCACTCATCGCAGGGCTGCACTCCAAACTAACGCGTTGTGAGCCCAATTGGTCGGGTTTTTTGACCTTTTCAACGCTTTTTTTGAACAAATCATAGCCCATTTCGTATCTTTGCCTCCGCAATTATCTGCTATATTTATGAAGACACTGCTTAAATTCACGCTGTTATCTGCTCTGATTATCAGCGGCAAGCTTGCTAAACAACCCGCCCAGGCTGCTGTAGCGCAGAAAGTAACCAGCCAAACTGCTTCCGATAGCTCCATGGTAATGGTGCATCAGGTCCTTACTTCGGAACCAGTGCAACCCGCCCAAGAACCAACCCGACCGCAGTCGAGCGGCGGCGGGCTGCTAGCAGAAATGTTCTAGCCTAAAATTTCAACGACTTGTTCCAGGTCGTTTTTTTTTGCCCAACCACCGTTCAGATACCCACCCAAAACTGCCCGTGCGTTAGCTAATGCGGCTCCAGTTCACGGCCGTGGCCGGCAGGCTTTCGATGTGGCGGCGAATGTTGCCATTGTCGGGGCTGAGCAGGTCGGGGTCGGCCATTAGCAGGGCCTGGGCGGCGGCCCGGCTTTCGCTCAGAATGCGGCCGTCTTTGGCCAGGTCGGCAATCAGCAGGTCCAATACGCCGCTTTGCTGGGTGCCCATCAGGTCGCCGGGGCCGCGCAGCTTCAGGTCGATGTCGGCAATTTCGAAGCCGTTGTTGGTTCGCACCATCGTTTCGAGGCGGGTACGGGCATCCTTGCTCAGCTTGAAGCCCGTCATCAGGATGCAGTAGCTCTGGTCGGCCCCGCGCCCCACACGGCCACGCAGTTGGTGCAGCTGCGAAAGCCCGAACCGCTCCGCCGATTCAATTACCATCACCGAAGCGTTGGGCACGTTCACGCCCACCTCAATCACGGTGGTGGCCACCATTATCTGGGTCTCGCGCTTGATGAAGCGCTGCATCTCGTAATCCTTTTCCTCGGCCTTCATGCGCCCGTTTACGATACTGATTTGGAACTCCGGAAAGGCCCGGCTCACGCTTTCGTAGCCGTCGGTCAGGTCCTTATAGTCCATCGTTTCCGACTCCTCAATCAGCGGGTACACGATGTAGACCTGTCGCCCGAGCTTCACCTGGTCGCGGATGAACTCAAATACTTTCAGTCGATTACCATCGTAGCGATGCACGGTTACGATGGGTTTGCGGCCGGCCGGCAGCTCGTCAATCACACTCACGTCGAGGTCGCCGTAAAGGGTCATGGCCAGCGTGCGCGGAATGGGCGTGGCCGTCATCACCAGCACGTGGGGGATGACGTGCGGGTTCTTCTGCCACAGCTTCGAGCGCTGCGCCACGCCAAAGCGGTGCTGCTCGTCCATAATCGTCAGGCCCAGGTTGCGGAACTGCACCACATCCTCCAGCAGGGCGTGGGTGCCCACCAGCATGTGCATGGTGCCATCGCGCAGGGCCTCGTGCAGCACGCGCCGCTCGGCTGTGCGCGTGCTGCCCGTGAGCTTGCCAATGCGGATACCCAGCGCGTCGGCATACACTTTCAGGCCGGTATAATGCTGGTCGGCCAGAATTTCGGTGGGGGCCATGATGCAGCTTTGCGCGCCGTTGTCGGCCGCCATCAGCATGGCGATGAAGGCCACGATGGTTTTGCCCGAGCCCACGTCGCCCTGCAACAGCCGGTTCATCTGCTGCCCGGTACAAAAATCCTTGTAAATGTCGTGGATAACCCGTTTTTGCGCCCCGGTCAAATCAAAACTGAGGTGATTCTTATAGAAATCGACCAGTGTCGGCACCTGGTTGAAAATCTGCCCGGCCAGCGTCACCTTGCGCTGGTCGCGCTGCCGCAACAGCTTAAGCTGCACGTAAAACAGCTCCTCGAACTTGAGCCGAAACTGGGCCGCCGCCAGCATATCGGGGCTCTGCGGAAAGTGAATCTGTTGCAGCGCCTGGGCCTTGCTCATCAGGCCATATTGCTCAATCAGGGCCGGCGAGAGCGACTCCACCACGTGCGGCAGGGCCAGCTTCAACAGCTCGGCCACCATGCGCATAATGGCTTTGCTATCAATGCGGTGGTAGTTTTTGAGCTTTTCCGACGTGTTGTACATCGGCTGCAAAAAGCTCTGGCCGGGCTTGGCCTCCGTCACTTCCTCCAACTCCGGATGGGCCATCTGGGGCCGGCCATTAAACATGGTTGGCTTGCCAAAAACAATGTATTCCTGGTTGTTTTTGGTGTAGTGCTGCACCCACTTCACGCCCTTGAACCACACCAGCTCCAACTCGCCGGTGCCGTCGCCCACCTTGGCCACCATGCGCTGCTTGGGCCCTTCGCCAATGATTTCCTTGCCGCGCAACATGCCCTTCACCTGCACATACGGCAGGTCGTCGTGCAAATCAGCCACGTTGTAGAACTGCGTCCGGTCGAGGTAGCGGAATGGGTACCGCTGAATCAGGTCGCCGTAGGTGAACAGGCCCAGCTCCTTGCCCAGAATCTGGGCCCGCTGCGTGCTGCCCACAGAGCGCAGAAACTCAAGCCGGGTATTGAAAAAATTACTCATTGCAAAAGAATGAAGAATGAGGAATGAAGAATGAGGAATTTCCCCAGGTTGCCCAAGTCAATTCTTCATTCCTCATTCTTCATTCCTCATTTGTATTTGAGTGTATTAATCATTCGCTTTATATCCACTTTCACATATTCAATCACCGGAGCCAGCGAGTCGTTGGCCGTGGCGGTCTGAAAATACAGGGCTCCGCGCAGGAAATGGTGCGTGCTGTCGGTGGTGTAAAACTGAAACTGGCTCGGCACCTCGCCCGACAGCTCAAACACCGAAGCCCGCATGCCGCTTGGGGTCTTCAAAATCCGCTCATCAATGGCCGTGGCCTTGATTTCGTGCTTGCCGGTGAGCTTGCGGGCATCCTCCATCATTTTGTTGTAGAGGCGGCGGTCGCGCTGCACGTCCATGTACGTTATCTGCACATTGGCGTGCAGCTTGGGGTAGTACACGTTAATCCAATGCGGCTGAGCCATGTATGACGAATCCCGCTTAATCACGGCTTGCGTCGAGTATTCAAACTCGTAAGGGTGGCCGCCGGCCAGCAGCTGGTAGCGGTGAGCCGGCAGGTCGATGCGGTTGTAGCCCTTGGGCTTGGGCGTAAAATCGGGGGCCGACGAGCAGCCCGCCAGCAATACCAGCCCGGTCAGCAGCCGCAGTGTTAAAAAGTGTCTCATGCAAAAAGCGGCCAGGGCCTGAAACGGCGTAGCCTTCATAGTTTCAAAGGTAGGTGCCGGGGCAACGAAAAAAGCCCCGGCGAGGTGCCAGGGCTCAATCTATGCGGCAAAAATAAACGGCCACAACCGAAGGTCAGCGAAGCTAAAATCCGTGCAATCCGTTTAAATCCGCGCCAATCCGTGGTCTAGAAGGGCAGCTGGTCCAACTCCGGCTCTTGGCGGAAGCTGTGCGTCGGCTCGGCGGTCGCCGACCCATTGGCCGCCTCGGCAGCAGCGCCGCCAGCGTTCTGCGGCCGGCCACCCAGCATCGAAATTTCATCAGCGATGATTTCCGTAATGTAGCGGGTTTGCTGGTCTTTGTCTTGGTACTGGCGGGTGCGCAGCTTGCCCTCGATGTACACCTGCTGGCCCTTTTTGAGGTATTTGTCCGCCATATCGGCCAGCCCACGCCACGCCGAAATGTTGTGCCACTCGGTCCTTTCTACCCGTGTGCCCTGCTTGTCCTTGTAATACTCGTTGGTAGCGAGGGTGAAATGAGCCACGCTCACACCCCCTTCTAAGTGACGCACTTCGGGGTCTTTGCCCAAATTGCCTACCAAAATCACCTTGTTCACTCCGGCCATATTAATGCACGTTAGGAAATACAGAAATGAAAAAGCCACCCGGCCTTTTCTGCCTTAAAGATAAGAAATTAAGTTGATAAAAATAATCTTCATGCTAAAATAAAAATCATTTTTGGCTAATATCAATGGCAGGCAATGCTTTAAATATTCTGGCTACAGTAATTGGCAATGAGCTTGGGCTTGGGCAGGGCTTCAATCTCATCGGCCGAGTAAGCACGCAGCCCAAGGTCGCGCAAGGTGCTTGCTGGCAATGGCTTGGTCAGATACAGCGCATGGAACCGCGCCTCCAGTTTTTGGTGGCTCAGCACGTGGCGGTAGGTGGCCGACGGCTCGGCCGCTTGGCTGGTGTTCAGCTTAGCGCCCAGCGCGTCGAGGTGGCGCAGCAGCTCGGCGGGCGGCAGTTCCGGCACAGTGGTTTCGGCCAAAGCAAAGTCGTACAAGCCCTGCCAGATGTCTTTTTCCCGGCGCTCCCGCATGTAAGTCTGCTCGCCGTGGCGCAGCACGAAATAGTGGAAGTAGCGCGTGCGCGAAGCCTTGGCCTTGCTTTTCACTGGCAGCAGCGCTACCTGCCCGTGCTGAAACGCCCAGCACTGCGCTTGCAGCGGGCAAAACAGGCAATCGGGCTTATTCGGCGTGCATTGAATGGCCCCGAACTCCATAATGGCCTGATTGAAATCGGCCGGAGCCGCAGCCGGAATGTGCTGGTCGGCCAGCGCCTGAAACTCCTTGCGCGAGCTAGGGGCGGCAATGTCGGAGTGCAGCCCAAAAATGCGGGCTAGCACCCGGTACACGTTGCCATCGAGCACCGCCACGGCCTCATCGAAGGCAAAGGAGGCAATGGCCGCTGCGGTGTATGGGCCCACGCCCCGCAGCTGCAAGAGGCCTGCGTAAGTGCCGGGGAATTGCCCATTATGCTCATTCACCACCTGTTGTGCGGTGTGGTGCATGTTGCGGGCCCGCGAGTAGTAGCCCAACCCCTGCCAGTAGCGCAGCACCTCGGCCTCGGGGGCAGCAGCCAGGTCCTGCACCGTGGGGTAAGCGGCCAGGAAGGTTTCATAATAGGGGAGACCTTGCGCCACGCGAGTCTGCTGCAAAATTACTTCCGAGAGCCAGATGGCGTAGGGGTCGCGAGTGTGCCGCCAGGGCAAGTCGCGGTGGTGGCGCGGGTACCAGGCCAGTAGGGCGGCCGCCAGAAAGGATGGCCGAAGAGTTTGAATTGCCAAAATTTTGAAAGCGAATAATTTGAGCCGAGCCGTTGTTTCGGTAGGCAGGTTGGTAAAACAAAAAAAGGGGGTTACCTTTGTGGCCCCAATTCAAGGGCGAACCGCCTACCGGGCAAGGGCTTACGCTGGAATTCGGATGTTTTTTGCCTAAAACTGTATTTTTTTCAACCACCTAAGTACCATACCAACGTGACGAAAGCTGAGGTAATCGCCGAAATCTCCACGAAGACCGGCATCGAGAAAGCTGATGTATTGATGACTGTTGAAGCCTTCTTCAAAGTTGTGAAGGATTCGATGACCGAGGGCAACAACATTTACGTGCGCGGCTTCGGCTCGTTCGTGAAC
>JAYULN010000150.1:0-5828 GCA_043763525.1 Hymenobacter sp. | reverse complement strand
GCCGGAAAACTACTTGGCCATGCTCCATTTTGCCTGCGCCAGAATCACCTGGTATAATTGTCTTTTCGGCTGAAGCTATTTCCCTATTCGGATAGCCTTTAAGTACCAGCGGCCGCCGTAGTTGCCATCGCCGCGCTGGGTCAGCGTCGCGCCGTCCTGCTTGCTGAGGCGGCTGCGGCTGTACTCGCTGGGCCCGTACCAGCCGCCCGTGCCGCCCGTGCCGCCCAACGATGCGAACCCCAGCTTGCCCTGCTTAAAAGTTCAGCGACCCGTTGCCGCTGGAGTTGCGGTTGCCGCCCGAGGCGCTCACGCGGCCGGTCAGGGCCTGGTTCACGCCCTTTTTCAACACGATGTTGATGGTGCCGGCGGTGCCCTCGCCGTCGTGCTTGGCCAGCGGCGTGGTGATGATTTCGACCGATTGAAACTGCTCGGCCGGAATGCCTTTAAAGGCTTCGGCCAAGTTCTGGGCCAGCGTGGGCGAGGGCTTGTTGTTGACGAGGACTTTGAAGTTGCCCGAGCCGCGCATCTTCACGTTGCCGTCGCCGTTGCCGTCCACGGCCAGCAGTGGGGCTTTGCGCAGCACGTCGGCGGCGGTGCCGCCGGCATTGGTCACGTCCTGGTCGGCGTTGAAGATGAAGCGGTCGGGCCGCACTTCCACCACCGGCGTGGTGCCGATAACCACGGCCCCGGCCAGCGCCGGGCCCGCCACCGGCAGCCGAAACGCACCCACCTCGGCAGCCCCGGCCGTGATGGTGACCGGCCGCGTCTGGGTGCCGTAGCCCACGCAGCTCACCCGCAGCCGGGCCGGACCGGGCCGGGCCGGGCCGGGCCGGGGGCCAGTTTGGTGAGGGCGAAATGGCGGCGCTCGGCGGCGGCCACGCCGGTTATCGGCTTGTCGTTGGGTGCGGGCGGCAGCAGCAGCACCGTGGCGTAGGGCACGGCCTCACGCTTCAGCGAGTCGAGCACCGTGCCGGTGAGCGAGCCGGTGCCAGTGGGCGCGGCCGGGGTTTGGGCGTGCGCGGCCGTGCGCGGCAAGGCAAAAACAACCAGCAAAACGGCCGGCAAAACGGCCGGCAAATGGTAAGAGGCTGCGTCATGGCAAGACGCGTAGAAGGTGTAGAAAAGATGTGGAACAGGACTGCAAGGATACCCAGGCGGGCGGGTTGGTTGCCCTGGCAATCGAAACAATTCAAGGTTTAACCAGAAGGAAACACTGAAACATGCATTCCGTTTTGGGCACCTTGCAACGATGACCCAAAGGTGATTGCCCGCCGTAAGCGCCGCGCTTCGATACATGACGTGGGCCGTCCCGGATTATGCGTTGGGCCTTTTCCGGCCCAGTCCGGCCCAGCCAGCAACCATTTCAGCACCAATTTTATTGCCCGCCAGCCTCAGCCGCCGCGTTGCTCGCCGGAATAAAAAAAATCTTGCGCCCGGCACCCGCCAACTGCGGCTCGTCGCAGTATCTTCGGCTATCCTAACCGCTTTTGCTACTTCTGCCATGCAGCACCTCCACCGCACGCCCCTCGACCAGCTCTTTGTCCTCGACATCGAAACCGTACCCTGCGTCGATTGCCACGACAACCTCGACGAGATGCTGCGCCACCTCTGGGAACACAAAAGCGAGAGCCTGCGCCGCCAGCAGGGCCACATTTCGCACAAGCATGCGCCCGAGCCGCTGCCCGACCACCTCACGGCCGCCAACCTGTTCGAGCAAGCCGGCATTTACGCCGAGTTTGGTAAAATCGTGTGCATCTCAGTGGGGTACTTTGTCATCGATAAGCAGGAGGAGCTGACCCGCTTTCGGGTAAAAAGCTTCGCCGACCACGACGAGAAGCTGATGCTGCGCGACTTTGCGGGCCTGCTCAGCCAGCGGGCGCACTTTGCCCTTTGCGCCCACAACGGCAAGGAATTCGACTTCCCCTACCTCGGCCGCCGCCTGCTCATCAACGGCCTGCCCCTGCCGCCCCAGCTCGACCTGGCCGGCAAAAAGCCCTGGGACGTGAACCACCACGACACCATGGAGCTCTGGAAATTCGGCGACCGGAAATCCTACACCTCGCTCAACCTGCTGGCCGCCATCTTCGGCATTCCCACGCCCAAAGACGATATTTCGGGGGCCGACGTGGCGCGGGTGTACTGGGAAGAAAACGACCTGCCGCGCATTGCCAAGTATTGCCAGAAGGACATCATTACCACGGCTCGCATCCTGCAAAAATTCCGGGGCGAAGAGCCCTTCCGGGATGAGCACGTGGTGTACGCCGACGAGGCCACGACGCCCATGCGGCGCGTGGTGTAAAGCACCTACACAAAACAGCACGTCATGCTGAGCTTGCCGAAGCGTCTCTACCGCAATAGTAAACTCATTTACTGCTGCGATGGAGATGCTTCGGCAAGCTCAGCGTGACGTGCTGCCGTATCGGCTTATGCCGCCGGACTTAGTTGTCCAACGTCGCCAAGTCAATTACAAACCGGTACTTCACGTCGCCTTTCAGCATCCGCTCATAAGCTTCGTTGATGTCCTTCATGTCGATGACTTCGATGTCGGACATGATGTTGTGCTCGGCGCAGAAGTCCAGCATTTCCTGGGTTTCGGCGATGCCGCCGATGAGCGAGCCGGCAATGCGGCGGCGCTTGGCAATGAGGTTGAAGGCGTGGACCTGCGGGGCTTCGGGCGGCACGCCCAGCAGAATCATGGTGCCGTCGCGGCGCAGCAGGTTCAGGTAAGCGGCCAGGTCGAGCGGGGCCGACACGGTGTTGATGATGAAGTCGAAGTAGTTGTTCACCGACTTCAGCTGCTCGGCATCCTTGGTTACCACAAACTTGTGGGCACCCAACTCTTTGGCATCGGCTTCCTTGTTGGGCGAGGTGCTGAGCACGGTGACCTCAGCGCCCATGGCGGCGGCGAGTTTCACGGCCATGTGGCCCAGGCCGCCGAGGCCCATTACGGCCACGCGGTGGCCGGCCCCTACTTTCCACTGGCGCAGAGGCGAGTACGTGGTGATGCCGGCGCAGAGCAGCGGGGCCACGCGGGCCAAATCGAGCTTGTCCGACACCTTGAGGGTGTACTTCTCATCTACCACAATCTGGCTGGAATAGCCGCCGTAGGTGGGCTTGCCGGTGCCGCGCTCGCGGCCGCCGTAGGTGCCCACCATGCCGGTGGTTTCGCAGTACTGCTCCAGGCCGTCGAGGCAGCTGGGGCAGGTGCGGCAGGAGTCGACCATGCAGCCCACGCCGGCGATGTCGCCCACCCGGAAGTTCTTCACATGGTCGCCCACCTGGGTGATGCGGCCCACGATTTCGTGGCCGGGCACCATCGGAAAAATGGAGCCGCCCCACTCATCGCGCACCTGGTGCAGGTCGGAATGGCACACGCCACAGAACTGAATATCAATAAGAACATCGTGCGGACCAACCTCGCGACGCTCGAAGTTGAAGGGGGCCAGGGGGACGCTCACGGCCGGGGCCGCGTAAGCTTTCGTTGGAAGCATGCTTGGAGAATTATGAGTGTTGAGTGTTGAATTATGAACTGGTGAACGGCGGCCATCGGCTGCCACTGGTAGTTGAAAGCCCGAAGGCGCTCAACCCACCACCACGGGTAAGGTTTGGGGCTGATACGTTGTAAGCAACTCGGCGGCCACCAGCGCCTGCATGCGCCGCAACGACTCGCGGGCAAACCGGCGCTGGAGCGTGCGGCCAAACAGCTTGAAACCCAACCAGTAGAACGGGTTGCGAATGCGTCCCGGCTGCGACACGGCGTGGATGTGAAACTGCACCGCCCCCGAGGTTATGTTTTTGTGAATGGTGAAGTCAATCTGGCCGCGCTCGAAGTGGCCTTCGAGGGTGCGGTAGCCGTAGCCCCACACCCGTTCGGAGCCGGCGGGCGTGGCGCGGGCGGCTTCGTCGGTTACCTCGCTCACCCGCACGCCGAAGCAGAAATTGAACACCAGAAAGTGCGCCCGCAGCAGCATGACGCGGTTTTCGAGCGGCCCGTCGGGATTGAAAATGCCAGTGATGAGGGCGGGCGGCGGGAAGGCGTAGCGGCGCAGCACATCCTGCGCGGCGGCGAACGAGCCAGCCGCAGCGGGCGGGCCGGGGGCCTCGGAGGGCAGGTCGGTGGCGTAGTCGTCGAGCCGCCAGCCGGTGGCGCTGGTGTACTCGTTCTGGCGTGCGAAGTCGTAGTTGACTTCGACGTTGGCGTAGGCATCGAGACGGGCGCGGTACTGCTCCCAGAGCGGGGGCTTGGTCGTATCCGGCAGAACCGGGGCGGCGGGGCTATTCACGGCGGTGCTGCTGGGTGTGGCCGGCCAGGTCGTACCGGTCGGTTTCGACGACTACGTTGCCCAGCGCCTGGCCGCCACTGGCCTGGGCCACGCGCTGGCAAAACTTCGCCCAGGTGGCTTCCTGTAGCAGTTTGCCGCCGCCGAGGGTGTCGTAGGCGAAGGCCACCAGCCCATCGCGCGAGCGGGCCGAGGACCGGATTTCAAACCGCAGCGCATCGGACCGGCCGTCGAGCAGATGGGCTTCGAAGCGAATGCGACCGGCTTCGGGGTGGCCTTCGAGGGTGATAAGCTCAAAAAAAGTGGGGCCGACATCAGTTACGCGCACGCTGCCGTTCCAGGGGCCCAGGATTTTGATGTGGAATTCGTCGCCCACCGTCAGCGGGCCTTTGCCGCCGTCCTTGCGCGTGAAATCGGCCAGCAGCTCGGGCGAAAAGCGCGGCAAATTTTCCTGAATGTGGCTCATTAGCTGCGTCGGGGTGCGCCGGGGCCGGGCCACGTCGATGAAGTAGCCGCGTTGCAGCAGCGGGCCAGAGCCGGCGGCGGCAGGTTGTTCGGGATGGGTTTCGGTGGCCACGGCGGGGAATTAAAAATTAAAAGCTGGGTAGCTACAATCCTTCCGCGTATACGCCAGGAATCCAACGAAGGGTACTATCAGCCTTCCCACCAGCCAATGAGCCGCTTCGAGCCCGATGGCGTACAATTAATGACTAAGTAGGTAGCCAGTATTAAGTAGTCAGTAGTCAGACATCAAAGTGCTGTCAATCAAGATTTAACATTGGGTCTGACTACCGAATACTTATGTCCGAATACTTACCTACCCGACCAGCCCATTTTTTAATTTTTAATTCATAATTTTTAATTCAACACATGGCCTACTACCGCCCGCCCGGCCCGCCGCCCGACCCGGTCCTCGTGCAAAGCCTCACCCAGCAGCAGCACGAAATGCGCCTGTGCGTGCGCCACGAGCCACTTAGCCAGGAGCCACGCCTCATTGCCGGCTGCGACTCCTCATTTCCCACTCCCGACACTATTTTGTCGGTGTTCGTGGTGCTGCAATTCCCCTCGCTGGAGCTGGTCGAAAAAGTGTGCAACTACGGCCCCGTCGACATGCCCTACGTGCCCGGCTTCCTCTCCTTCCGCGAAGCGCCCAACGTCATTCACGCCTTCGCCAAGCTCCAGCACCAGCCCGATGTGATTATGGTGGACGGCCACGGCATTGCCCACCCGCGCCGCATGGGCATTGCCGCGCACCTGGGCGTGCTGCTCGACATGCCCACCTTCGGCGTGGCCAAGCAGAAGCTGACCGGCACTTTCGTGGAACCCGGCATCGAGCGCGGCAACATCGAGCCACTACTCGATACTAAATCCGGCGAGGTTATCGGCGAAGTCATCCGCAGCAAAGACAAGGTGTTGCCGCTGTTCGTAAGCCCCGGCCACCGCTGCGACCAGGCCACGGCCACGCGCCTCACGCTGGCGTGTCTGCGCGGGTATAAACTGCCCGAGCCTACGCGACTGGCTGATTATTGGGCGGAGGAATTCAAGAAA
>JAYULN010000149.1:0-5837 GCA_043763525.1 Hymenobacter sp. | reverse complement strand
AGTGGCTTCAGCAAGTGGCTTCAGCAAGTGGCTTCAGCAAGTGGCTTCAGCAAGTGGCTTCAGCAAGTGGCTTCAGCAAGTGGCTTCAGCAAGACAGGCATTGCAGCCAACCACAACTACCTTTGGTAACGCCCCAGCCCCGTGGACCCCAGCATTTCTCCTACTCATAATCAACTCAATGCTCAGCTAGTGCTGCTGGCTGAGCATTGGGGGCAATTTTCGGAAGAGGAATTGCAGCAGCTTCCCGGCCCGGGGCGCTGGAGCAAAAAGGAAATTCTGGGCCACCTCATCGACTCGGCTGCCAACAACCACGGCCGCTTCGTGCAGGCCCAGCTAGCGGCTGCGCAGCCGCTCAAGCTGCGGCCTTACGAGCAAGATGCCTGGGTGCGGCTCGCGGGATATCAGCACTTGCCCTCGGCCCAGCTATTGGCCCTCTGGACCAACTACAACCAGCTCATTCTGCATTTACTGGCCCAAATTCCTGAAGCGGCACTGGCCGCCGAGTGCCTCACGCTCAACAACAACCCGGTTACCCTCCACTGGCTGATTAACGACTACGTGCTGCACCTGGAGCACCACGTCTGGCAGATTATTTACGAGCACTAGCCGCGCCGAAAAACAGCTTTTCATAACGCGTTATTCGCTACCAGGGATGTTTTAAATTTTGGCGGTCGGATAACCGGCAACAAGAAACCAACCACAAAAAAGGTGCTTCTCCGCACGGAGAAGCACCTTTTTTGTGGCAGCGAGAAGCCGCAAGCGGGGGCTACTTGAACAAGCCCTTCTTCACGGTGCGGTGGCCGTTTTCGTCGATTTTAATCTTCGTGCCGTCGGCGCGCTTGATTTTTACCGAGCCGTCGTCGTCGCGCTTCACCTTGGCCCCGTTCTCGTACTTGGTTTTGTGGTCGCCGTCGTTCTGGTTTTCCATCTTTTTCACGCCCGAGCCCTGGCCCACGCTGCTGGCACGCGGCGCAGTGGCAATGGGCTCGACACGGGCCGGCACCAACGAATAAGGGCCCTCGCCATAGGACGAGCGGTTGGCCGAGTAAGTGTTGTAGTACGCCGGGTTGTTCAACGAAGTGCGGACTTCGGCATCGGCCTGGTCGTTGGTTTGGCGCATAGCCAGGTAGCGGCCGGTGGTATCGGTGGCGTAGCGGGTTTGCATCTCGCCCAGGCGGCGGCCACGGGTGTAGTAGGTTTTCTCGATGCGCGTCACCACCACGGTGTCAGTTAGCTTCAGGTCTTCGGCGACCCGGGCGGCCAGGCGACGGGCTTCGTCGTGGGCGGCCATGGTATCGGGCAGCACTACGGCGGTGTTGGGGTCGGTGGCGGGCACCGTCGTGGTCGTGGTGGTTTCCACTTTTTTGTCCTGGGTGCAAGCCACGGTGGCGAGCGAAGCAGCGGCCAGCAGGCCTAGCATTTTGATATTCATGTACGCAAAATTTAAAGACACAAAAACAGCCATTCGACCATTTTTATGGGCTGATACGACGGGTCTTGCTCATTAGTTATGAGCGACCAACGGCCCTTCTCACGCCGCTACCGGCCAGCTTGCCGCTTCCAAAAGCAGTAACTTGGCCCTGTCCACCGTCGTCACGCGCTTTTGCGGCGGCGTTGTGTTCTTTATTAAATCGTCCCGATGCCTCCCGTTTCCTCCACCCGCCTCAACAAGTTCATCAGCGAAAGCGGCATCTGCTCGCGCCGCGAGGCCGACCGCTACATCGAGCAGGGCGCGGTGCTCATCAACGGCAAACCCGCCCAAATTGGCGACCAGGTAGGCCCCCGCGACCGCGTGACCGTGAACGGCCACAAGCTAGAGCCCAAGCAGGCCGAAGATGCCGTGTACCTGGCCTTCAACAAGCCCGTGGGTGTGACGAGCACCAGCGAGCCGGGCGTGCGCGGCAACATCGTCGACTACGTAAACCACGCCGCCCGCGTCTTCCCCATCGGCCGGCTCGACAAAGACTCGCAGGGCCTGATTTTCCTGACCAGCGACGGCGACAGCGTGAACAAGATTTTGCGCGCCGGCAACAAGCACGAGAAGGAGTACGTGGTGACCGTGAACCGCATTCTCACCGACCGGATGCTCGACGAAATGGCCAACGGCATGGCCATGCTAGGGGTGATGACCAAGAAGTGCGTGGTGGTGAAGGAAACGCCCTACATCTTCCGCATCACGCTGGTGCAGGGCCTCAACCGCCAGATTCGCCGCATGGTCGAGTATTTCGGCTACGAGGTAACCAAGCTCGAACGCGTCCGCATCATGAACGTGAGCGTGAAGGGCCTGGCCGTGGGCGACTGGCGCGACCTGACCGCGCCGGAGCTGGCCGGCATCATGAAAATGGTGGAAAAATCGAGCGGCACCGAAGATGCTTCGGGCCGCAAGCGCAGCGCCAAAGCGGCCGGCGATGCCCTGGCAACGGGCGACACCCGGCCGGCGCGGCCCCGAAAATCGGGGCCGCCGTCGATGCACAACCCCTCGGGCACCGGCTGGTGGGGGCCCCGCCCCGATAAGCCGGCGGCCGGCGGCAAGCCGAAATCGAGCGGGCAGCGGCCACCCAAAGGAGCGGCAGGCGGCGCTTCGCACCCCAAAAGCGCGGGCGCGGGCGGCCCGGCCCGGCCCAAAAGCGGCGGTTCCGGTCTGGGCACCCGGCCGGCTGGGCGCAGCAGCGCGGGCGGGCGCGGCAAGGGCCCGGCCCCGCGCCGCTAGTGTCCCGGCGGAATTTCGCCCCCGGATTTGCCGTTAGCCTTCGGATGAAGCACCTGTTACTAATTCTTCTTTGCCTGTGGCTGCCGGCGGCGGCGATGGGCCCCGCGCCGTTCGTCGCGCTGGCCCCGCTCCAGATTGCCGAACGGTTTGTGGCCCCCGAAGGCTGGCCCGCCCTGAAAAGCTACCTCTGCGGCGAGGCTGCCGGCCAGGCCAAAAGCCAAACCCTGGGCCAGCAGATTCCGCGCCCCGCGCGGCGCACCTGCCAGCTCATGCGCCAGGATTCGGCCACGGCCGTGGTGGCCGTGGAGCTGCGCGACTCGGCCAGCCGCCGCGATTTCTACCTGCACTTCCGCAAGGAAGCCACGGGCTGGAAACTGGGGGCCATCCGCAACCTGGCCATGACGCACCTGGGGCCACCCATGGTGGCCCTGCTGGCGGCCATGCCCCCGGCCGAAGTGGATGCCTACGACCGCAAGCACCCCGAAGCCAGCCACGCCTTCACGGTGGGCAACCTGCGGCTCTGGACCAGCGCCGATGCCGACATTGCTGCCTATTTTCGTCAGCACGAAGCCGAGTTTCGGGAAGTGCTGCGGCTGGTGCAGGCGGGGCAGTATTTTGACGTGACCATTGACGAGGACGAAGCCGCCGACGAGCAGGCCGCCAACGCTGCTCCTGGCGTGCATGCGCTGCTTCGCCAGCTGTTTCTGGGCCGCGTGACGCGGCGCAGCACCGGCTGCGGCAGCTGCCTGGAGTTCGTGATTGGCGGCACCACGGCCAGCTCGGTGGGCCTGCTCTACCAACCCCAACCCGCCGCGCTGCCCACCATGACCCCCGACCACCTCATCGTGCTCCGGCCCCTGGGCGCGGGCTGGTACTTGTATAAAACAACTTGATTGATTGCCCCGCATGAAGCCCCCGGCCTCCCCCATCGCCCTCGAAAAAGACCAACTGCACCCGCGCAACCGGCACCGCGCGCGCTACGATTTTCCGCAGCTAATCAGCAGTAGCCCGGCCCTCGGGCCTTTTGTGCAGCGCAACAAGTTCGGCGACGAGTCGATTGACTTTGCCAACCCCGCCGCCGTGAAAGCTCTGAATCAGGCCCTGCTGGAGCATTTCTATGGCATTCGGCACTGGGACATTCCGGCCGGCTACCTCTGCCCGCCCATTCCCGGCCGGGCCGATTACCTGCACTACCTGGCCGACCTGCTGGCCGAAGACCACGGCGGTGTGGTGCCGCGCGGCCCCGCCGTGCGGGTGCTCGACGTGGGCATGGGGGCCAACTGCATCTACCCCATCATCGGCCATCAGGAGTACGGTTGGCAGTTCGTGGGTACCGAAATCGACCCTGTGGCCATGCGCTCGGCCCAGCAGATTGTGGAGAGCAACCCCGCGCTGGCCGGGGCCGTCGAGGGCCGCCTGCAACCCAATAAGTCGCACATTTTCACCGGTATCGTGCGCCCCGACGAGGTATTCGACCTCACGCTGTGCAACCCGCCGTTCCACGCCTCGGCGGCCGAGGCGGCGGCCGGCACCCGGCGCAAGCTCACCAACCTGCACGGCCGGCCGGTGGGTGGCCGCCGCACGCCACCCGTCCTCAACTTTGGGGGCCAGAACACCGAATTGTGGTGCCCCGGCGGCGAAGAAGCCTTCGTGCGCCGCATGATTGCCGAAAGCGCCCACCTGCCCACCGCCGCCCGCTGGTTCACTACGCTCATCGCCAAAAAAGACTCGTTATCCGGCGTGTACAAGGCCCTGCACCAGACTGCCGCCACCGATGTGCGCACCATTGCCATGGCCCAGGGCCAGAAAAAAAGCCGCCTCGTGGCCTGGACTTTTCGCCCGCCCACGCAACCGCAAACCGGGCAGCCAACCCGCCAGTACCCGGCCACCTGAGTAACCTAACCCCGGTACCTCATATATTGCGTATCTTCGTAACAATCCACTCCTCTGCGGCCCTCCTCTACTTCCATTGGAAAAAGCAGATACAATGATTTAGCAGCACAAAACTATGGGTAGGTCACAAGAGACTTTTGGTAAAAAGGACAACGAAAAGAAGCGAGCCAAGAAGAAAACGGAGAAGGAAGAGCGCAAAGCCGAGCGGCAGGCCAACGCGAAATCCGGGGCTCCGCTGGAAGAGATGTTGGCTTACGTGGACGAGGATGGCAACATTTCCTCCACCCCGCCCGACCCCAAAAAGAAGCGCATCATCAAGGACGAGGACATCCAGATTGGGGTGGCCCGCCGCACCGATGACGACAACGACGACCCCATCCGCACTGGTAGCGTAAGCTTCTTCAACGACTCGAAGGGCTACGGCTTCATTAAGGATTCGCAAACCCAGGAAAGCATCTTCGTGCATGCCAACGGCCTGGCCGGCGGCCCCATCAAAGAAGGTGACAAGGTAAATTTTGAAGTGGAAATGGGCGCCAAAGGCCCCAACGCCGTGCGCGTGAAAATGGCCAGCGCCACGCCCCCAGCCGCGCCTGCTGCTCCGGCAGCCTAAGTGGCTCACGATCATAACTGATGTTACGTAATGATTGCGCCTACGCTTCAGAAAAAGACTTCAGCTGCTTCAGCAAAGGGCTTTTCCAAGCAATCAGTCAAGGTGGTGCGTAACAGCAGTGATAATTAAACGCCAAAAGCGGCGGTTGCTCCTGGGAGCAGCCGCCGCTTTTGGCTGTAGAGCTAACGGGCCGGCTGGCTCGTGCTACTTACAGCGGTTCCCAGGTCAGTATCCCGGTCCGACGGCTCCACCGTCGGACCGGGATACTGACCTGGGAACCGCTGTAAATCAACTGATTGAATTACTTGTGGCGGGCAAGATGCTTCGCTGTGCTCTGCATGACACCCCTTGGGTGTCATGCAGCTTGTCCTATTAATCACTGCTGTTACGCGGTAGGTTGTAGCGCGAACTCTGTAGTTCGCGTCCTCGCGCCAGTAAAGCCGCCCGAACGGCACGGGAATACGAACGACACAGTTCGCGCTACACCCCCAGCGTCGCTTGAACCAAGGCACTGCGTAACAGCAGTTATACTCGTCAGGCAGTGGTCTGCGAATCGAGAATATGAAATTTGAGGGTTAGGCGGGACGCGAGTTCTGGGCCAAACTCGGGGAGTCGGTCGAAGAA
>JAYULN010000148.1:0-5857 GCA_043763525.1 Hymenobacter sp. | reverse complement strand
GGCGCTCGGCGGCTTCGGCCAGCACGGTGGTGTTGCTCACCTCGCAATCGGGGTAGAAGGCGGCGATGAAGCGGCGCGCGATGATGTCGTACACGCTGCTCTCCATGCCGCCGCCGGGGCCGGCCGCGCCCGTCGGGATAATGGCGTGGTGGTCGGTAACCTTGTTGTTGTTGAAAACCTTGGGCGTTTTCGGAATCTTAGTCGCCAGCAGTGGCGCGGTGAGGCTTTCGTAGCCGATGCCGCGCAGGATGCCGGGGATTTTCGGGTACTGGTCGTCGGGCAGAAACGTGGTATCGACGCGCGGGTAGCTCACCGCCTTTTTCTCGTACAGGGCCTGCACAATTTTCAGCGTGTCCTCGGCCGAGAGGCTGAGCTGGTTGTTGCACTGTACTTGCAGCGAGGTGAGGTCGAAGAGGCGCGGCGGCGATTCACGGCCTTTCTTAATCTCCACCTCGGTGACGCGCAACGGGGCGGGGCGCACCTGCTCCAGGGCGGCGCGGGCTTCTTCCTCGGTTACGAAATAGCCCAGGGCCCGCAGGCGCGACTTGGTATCGGGCGCGGCATCGGCATCCTTGGCCTTGTCGGGCGCGGCCATGTGGCTGAACATCGTGCCCCGGTATTCGGTCCGCAGCACCCAGTACGGCTCGGGCCGGAAGTTCTGAATTTCGTGCCAG
Organism: Hymenobacter sp.; assembly: GCA_043763525.1. GTDB lineage: Bacteria > Bacteroidota > Bacteroidia > Cytophagales > Hymenobacteraceae > Hymenobacter. The sequence goes on along the minus strand of JAYULN010000148.1, from coordinate 5,183 downwards.
CGCTCCACCAGCAGGGCCAGCGTGGGGGTTTGCACCCGCCCGATGCTCAGCAGCTGCTTGTCCTGGTAGGTGGTGTATTTGAGGGTGAAGAGGCGCGTGGCGTTCAGGCCCAGCAGCCAGTCGCCCACGGCGCGGCTCTTGCCGGCCTGGTAGAGCGAGTCGAACTCTTTGGCCTCGCGCAGGTTGGCGAACCCCTGGCGGATGGCCTCCTCGGTGAGCGACGAAATCCAGAGCCGCTTCACGGGTTTGCGGCACTTGGCCTCCATCAGTACCCAGCGCTGAATCACCTCGCCTTCCTGCCCGGCATCGCCGCAGTTTATCACTTCGGTGGCCTCGCTCACCAGCTTTTTGATGGTATTGAACTGCTTCACCACGCCGTCGTCGCGCCGCATGAGCTTGATGCCGAACGTATCCGGAATCATGGGCAGGTTGTGCAGGTTCCAGCGCTTCCACTCGGGCTGATAGTCGTCGGGCTCCTTCAGCTGGCAGAAGTGGCCGAAAGTCCAGGTGACCTGGTAGCCGTTGCCTTCCAGGTAGCCGTCCATGCGGCGGGTGGCGCCCAGCACGTTGGCAATCTCACGGGCAACGCTGGGCTTTTCGGCAATGCAAACTATCACTGATTGTCGCTGATTAAACTGATTACGCTGATGTTTTCAGCGTGAGGAATCAACAAAGATAACCGGCGAAAAAGTCGAATGCGGGAGTTGACGCGGCGCGACGGCGCGGCTAGGCCCGGCGGCTATCGGCCAGGGCGGCTTGCAGCTCGCGGTGCAGAGACTGGGCCAGGTAGCTGGCTTCGTCGAGGCGGGAAGTGGTGTAGCGCTCGGTATCGGCCGCGTCGGTAGTGGCATCCCACTCGCGCAGCTCGGCCAGGGTGTTGAGGCGCGTGAGAGACTGGTGCAGCAGGCCATCGAGGCGGGCATGCAGCGCGGGGGCCAGGGCCGCTGCCGAAGCGTTGGCCGCTTGCAGGGCCAGCAAGTCCTGGGCCACGAGGGCCAGCTGGGTCAGCAGCTCGCCCTCGGCCGGGCTGAGTTGGCGGGGCCGGCGGTCGAGCACGCACAGGCTGCCGAGGGCCATGCCATCGGGAGCCCGCAGGGCCTGCCCGGCGTAGAAACCCAGGTGCATTTGCTGCGCTACAAAGGGGTTGACGAGCCCGCAAGGCTGGGTGGCGAGGTCCTCAAACACCGTAAGGCTGTCTTGCAGAATAGCCACTGAGCACATGCTGTCTTCGCGGTCGACTGCGGTGGTCCCGGGCAGGCCGACGTTGCCGACGAATACCACGTCGTCATCGCGCACCAGCGAAATCAGGGCAATGGGCACGTCGAAGAGTTTGGCCACCACGCTCACAAAATCGTTGAAAGCCCCCTGGCCGGGCGTGCCCAGCACCCGATACGGCTGTAGCGCCGCCAACCGCTCGTGCTCGTAAGACGGTATCAGGTCGGGGTAGAGGGTTTGGTTCATGGTTGGTGTTGGCTCAGTGGGCGCGCAACCTCGCCGGCAAACCAATGGTTTGGCGCGGAACAATCGAAAGTAGCCTGGGAGAATGCAAAGTCCCGTGGAAAGACTTTTGTTCGGCCGATTTTTTACTCATTTAAGCGCTTTTTGTTAGTCTAGCCAGGCCCTTGCGGTGTAAGATATAGCTCCGCATTTGTATTTTGAACTACTTTTAGCAGTCCTCTTTTGTGCTTTATGAAACACTACTACATCAGCAACAACAACAACCCCCAAGGCCCATTTCTTTTGGAAGATTTGCCGGCGCATGGGTTGAATGCTAACTCCATGATTTGGCATGATGAAATGACTGATTGGCAGCCTGCTAATACAGTTGCAGCAGTACAAGCCTTGTTACCCAAACTGCCCCCTCCATTGAATCAAGGTCCTGCGATTAACAATACTGGTGCGCCGCTTCGCCCGGCATTTCCCGTTGCAGAGCACAAAGCACAAAGTCCAATTAACCATAAAAAGTGGTGGGCAATGGGCGGTGGCGTGGTTGTAGTAAGCATCCTGCTGCTAATGAGCTTCGCCCGTGACAACAATGGCTCTGGCGCATCGGCTTACGCGACACCTACAATTGAGTCGGGCCAAAATAATCAACTAAGCGACAGTAATACATCAACTGTTCAAGCTGCCCAAGCACGAAATGATGCTGCCGCAGCACAGAAAGCGGCTGAAGCCCGGCAGGTTGCCGAAGCCCAGGCGAAAGAGGCGAAACGAGTGTGGAACAGGGAGCATTTTCTAGAATTTGTAGACGCTGAAGTTTTGCCTGGCTATACATACCGACCTGTTGGTGGCGTTTCCAGCGGGTATTTTCGATTCACAAATAAGTCGGGCTATCGACTGCAGAATATTGTTGTTGCTATTGAATATATAAAATCTGATGGTGAAACTTATACTGTTAAGCAGATGGATGTTGGCGACCTCGCGGCCAACTCGTCCGCAACCGCGCAGTTTCCTTCATGCGGAAGGGGAGTTCGTGTTCATGCTTCCACCAACCACCTCGAAGCCCCTGGCTTGGAATATGTGTATGATGCGCGGGGACAAGCAGATGCCATGACGGCGGAAGCAGATGCGCGTGCAGCCGAAAGAGGCGGGTATTGATTCTCCCAGACCAGTTCATCCGGCAGAACGCGCGTCCTGCCGGATTGGCCAGCCGGGAATACCCGTGGTACGCGCGTATTATTCCCAACGCAGCCGGGCAAAAGACCTAGTGCGCGCGTACTAAGGCCTTTTGCCCGCCGAAATGAGGCCGGTGCGCACGCACCCCTGCCTGTTCTCCGCAATGAAGCCCACGGCACGCGCGTACTGCCCCCGTTACCGCACGAGAAAGACCGTGGTACGTGCGTACCACGGTCTTTCTCGGTTTCTTGGCAGCTAAAAACTGTTTTACGCACCCTTTGCTGCTTTGGGTACTTTAGACCCGCCGGATTTTGACACCAGCGCCTTGCTCAAATCGAAAAACGGGGCCACTTTGCCGGGCTTCTCGGCAAATTCGACCAGCAGCGTGGCATACGCGCGGAACAGGGCCAGGCAGGTGGCCTCGCGACCATCGTGCAGGTCGATGCGCTGGGTGCCGGCGGTTTTGGCCATGCCATCGGCGCGTTGCAGGGCGGCCGAGAGGGTGGCCAGCACGGCGCGGCCCTCGGTGCGCACGGGCGAAGTGAAGACGGTGGGGCGGGCATCGAGCGCATCGAGGAAGGCCGTGAAGGCATCTTCGACCTTGGTCTGGGTGCTTTTGGTGAGGCCCGAGCGGCCCTTAGGGAAAATGGCCAGCAGGTCGGGGCTGCCCGCTTCGTAGGCGGGGATGATGACCTTGCGCTCGGTCTTTTTCACGTAGGCCTTGAAGTCGGCCAGGGCCTGGGCCAGGGTGACGACGGCCCCGCGGCCCTCGCCCGAAAGCTGGCCGGCGTGGGTGGTGCGGTAGTCGGTGAGGGCTACTTCGAGGGGGTCGGCCACGGCTTTGTATTTGGCTTTGGCCTCCGGCTGCAAGGCTTGCAGGGTGAAGGCGGCCATGTCGGCAAACTGGTCGCGGTTGAGGCGCAGATTGGCGAAAAAGTTGTCGAAGCGGGCAGCGTATTTGGGCTGGGCCATATGGTAGCTGGTGGGGGTTAGGTGAAGTACGGACAAAAGGTAGGCAGAATGGCGGGATTCGGGGCCGCCACGGGCGGTCAGACCGGGGTACCGGCTTCCGCCGCCGCCTGCTGCGCCAGCCGCAGCTTGCTGTGCTTTTTGCCGTAGCCGTAATAAATAGTCAGCCCGATGGCCAGCCACACGATGAGGCGCAACCAGGTTTCCCAGGGCAGCGAGGCCATCATTACGAGGCACACCACGATGCCCAGCACGGGCACCACCGGCACCCACGGCGTGCGGAACGGCCGGGGCGCATCGGGGTTCGTACGCCGCATGATGAGCACGCCGAGGCACACCATCACGAAGGCCAGCAGCGTGCCGATGCTCGTCATTTCGCCCACCACGGCAATGGGCACGAACCCCGCGAACAGCGCGATAAACGCCCCCAGCAACAGGCTGGACTGCGCCGGGGTGTTGAACTTCGGATGCAGGCGCGAGAACACCGGCGGCAGCAACCCATCCTTCGACATCGAGAAAAACACCCGCGACTGCCCCAGCAAATCCACCAGAATCACGGAGGTATAGCCGATGAGAATGGCCAGAATCACGGCCGAGGACAGCCAGGCGTAGGGTGTTTTTTCGATGGCAATGGCCACCGGCGCGGCGCTGTTCTTGAACTCGGTATAATTGGCCAGCCCCGTGAGAACGTGCCCGAACAGCACGAACAACACCGTGCAAACCGCCAGCGAGCCCAGAATACCAATGGGCATATTCCGCTGCGGGTTCTTGGTTTCCTGCGCCATTGTCGCCACGATGTCAAAGCCGATAAAGACGAAGAAAATAACCCCCGCCCCGCGCAAAATTCCGCTCAGCCCAAACTCGCCAAACGTGCCGGTGTTGGCCGGAATGTAGGGTTGGTAGTTGGCCGGGTCGATGTACTTCCAGCCCAGGGCGATGAACACCAGCACCACGGCCACCTTCAGGGCCACCACCAGCGCATTGAACCACGCCGAGCCCTTGGTGCCCCGCGTAACAATGGCCGTAATGGCCAGCACGATGAGCATAGCCGGCACGTTCACGATGCCCGAAATAGTGCTGCCATCGGCCATTTTCGCGCTTTCGAAGGGCGACATCACCAGCTGCGCCGGAATATGCAGCCCGTACTTACCCAAGAATTTGATGAGGTACTGCGACCAGCTGATGGCCACCGTGGCCGCCCCCACCGAGTACTCAAGCACCAAATCCCAGCCGATAATCCAGGCAAACAGCTCGCCCATCGTGGCGTAGGAGTACGTGTAGGCCGAACCCGAAACGGGCACCATGGCCGCGAATTCGGCGTAGCACAGCGCCGAGAAGGCGCAGCCCACGGCGGCCACAATAAAGGAAAGCGTAACGGCCGGCCCGGCATTGTTGGCCGCCGCGATGCCGGTGAGGGAGAACAAGCCGGCTCCGATAATAACGCCGATGCCAATGGCAATCAGGCTCACGCCATTGAGACTTCTTTTGAGAGTGTTGGGCCCCGTTTCGGCCGCTTCGAGGCGAAGCAGCTCCAGTGATTTTTTAAGCATGAAATAGTTAGTACGCGCATCAGCGCAATAAACAGAACGTCATGCAGA
>JAYULN010000147.1:0-2380 GCA_043763525.1 Hymenobacter sp. | reverse complement strand
GCTTGTTGCCGTAGCCGCTGCCACCCTCGCGGTTGCCGCCTTTGTAGCCGCCGCCGTAGCTGCTGCCACCTTCGCGGTTGCCATAGGCTGGCTTGTTGCCGTAGCCGCTGCCGCCCTCACGGTCGCGGTTGCCTTTGTAGCCACCGCCGTAGCTGCTGCCACCTTCGCGGCGGTCGCCGCCGAAGGAGCGACGCTCGCCACCCCGGTCGCCGCCGAAGCCGCCCGGGCCACCACCGCCCGTGCGGTTGAAGCCTTCTTCCTTCGCCTGGCCTTCGTGTACCGGCGTAGCAATGCTGAAGGTAACTGGAGTGCCCTGGATGCTGGTGCGACCCAGTTTACCCACAATCTCATCGGCGTATTCCGACGGCACTTCCACGAAGCTGAACTTGTCGTAGAGGGCGATGTCGCCCACTTTGCTGCCCTGCAGGTTGCTCGACTCCGAAATCAGGTCCACGATGTCGCGGGGGTGAATCCGGTCTTTTTTACCCATTGAGATGAACAGGCGGGTGAAGCCGGGACGGGCCGTACCGGCCGCCTTGCTGGCATCGAGGCTCTGCTGAGCACTCTTGTCCTCCTTCATCGTCATTTTCAGCAGCGCGGCGGCGATGTCGAGCGAGGTAATTTCTTCGCTCTGGTCGAGCAGGCGCTGCACGCGGCCCACGTATTTCTCGAGGTTGCCCTTCTCCACGATTTCCTTGATTTGATTCAGGAACAGCGTGGTTTTCACTTCCGATACATCGGCAAACGACGGCACCTGCTCCAGTTTAATCTGGGCCTTGGTGAAGCGCATGATGTCGCGCAGCTTATAGATGTCGCGGCCGCTCACAAACGTGAAGGCTTTGCCACTCTTGCCGGCGCGGCCCGTGCGGCCGATGCGGTGAACGTAATATTCTTCGTCAGCGGGCAGGTCGTAGTTAAATACGGCTTCCACGTTGTCCACGTCGATGCCACGGGCAGCTACGTCGGTAGCAACCAGCACTTCGATGGTCGACTTGCGGAATTTATCGAGCGTGTTCTGGCGCTGCTGCTGGCCCATGTCGCCGTGCAGGCCTTCGGCGAAATAGCCTTTGGCTTGCAGGTCGGCCACAATTTCGTCCACCATGCGCTTGGTGTTGGCGAAAACGATGCTCGACTTCAGGTTGTACATGTCGAGGATGCGGGTCAGCACATCCTTTTTCTGGGGGCCGCGCACCTCAAAGTAGCTCTGCTCGATGTTGGTTACCGTCATCGTCTGGTGGTTCACCTTCACTACCTGCGGGTCGCGCTGGTACTTCTTGGTGAGCTCCATGATGGGCTTGCTCATCGTGGCCGAGAAGAACACCGTCTGGCGCTCCTTCGGCATCTTGCTCAGAATGAACTCGATGTCGTCGCGGAAGCCCATGTCGAGCATTTCGTCGGCTTCATCGAGAATGATTTTGGTGGTGTTCTCCAGCTTCAGGGTGCCACGCTCGATGTGGTCCATGATGCGGCCGGGTGTACCGATAACAATCTGAACACCACGCTCCAGGGCGCGGAGCTGACGGTCGTAGGGGCTGCCGCCGTAAATCGGCACTACCATCAGGCCGCGCTTGTATTTGCCCAGCTTCTGAATTTCGCCCGAAACCTGCACCGCGAGCTCGCGGGTGGGGCAGAGCACCAATACCTGCACGTCCTTGCTCTCGGTATCGATATTATCAATGGCGGGAATGGAGAAAGCGGCGGTTTTGCCGGTACCCGTCTGGGCCTGGCCGATAACGTCTTTGCCGGCGAGCAAAACGGGGATAGCAGCAGCCTGAATGGCCGAGGCTTCTTCGTAGCCCATCTCGGTGATGGCGCGTTGTACTTCCTCGGAGAGGTTCAGCTCGTCAAAACGAACTACAATTTTTTCAGCTTCCATGAATGTGGAGTTGATAAGGGGAAAAAGAGACTTAGCTCTGAAAACAGCCGTACTCAGCGACGTTTCCCCTCCTTCTACCTTGTCACAATCAGGCGGGAAAAAACAACCAAAAAACTACGCGGCCAATGCGTTAGCGCCTCTCTCGGGCTTGCGCGGACTTAGGGCCGTCCTCAAATGCGGGTGCAAAGGTAGGGTTTTTATTCTGAAAAAGCTAGAGAATAAGTAAAGCCGATAAAAGAACGGTCATGCAGAGCGTAGCGAAGCATCTTTACCTCAATAGTAATCATCCCTCCCAAGTTTCCAAATCAATCGGCTTCCAGTCAGGATTGAACGCAGCAACCAGCGCATCCTTCTTAGCACGCGACCATCCTTTTAACACTTTCTCGCGCGCAATAGCCTGTGTAGCATCAGGCGATTGCTCGAAATAAACCAATAAATCAGCCTGATAGCGGCCGGTGAACTTGCTTGCATCGCCCCTGCCGGTGCTGTGTTCGTAAAGGCGAC
>JAYULN010000146.1:0-5911 GCA_043763525.1 Hymenobacter sp. | reverse complement strand
CCACCTGCGAGTGCTGGTCAGCGCTCCACTCAGCAGCCCCCAAACGCTGGCCGGCCGTGGAATCGAAGCCTAGCCCCAACCGTCACCGCGCCGAAGACTCGGCGTGGTCCATCAGCGCCGGCACGCGGCTGGGCACGCGGGAAGCCGATGCGTGCATGGCACCCGACGACTAGCTGTACGCCGCCCCCAGCCCACCGCGGCAAGCGGAGCCCAGGCCCCCCGGTTCCACCACCCCTCCCCGGATTCCGGCGTGCTGATTTTTTCATCTCCTTTTTTCCATAGCCATGACACCTTCCATCGTTGTTCTGACCGATTTTTTCGCCGTTACCAACCGGGCCTTGTCCTACGCGGCGGGGCTGGCCGTGCCGCTGAAAGCCAGCCTGCTCCTGCTGCACGTCCGCCACGACGAACTGCTGGCCCCCGAAGAATTTGCCAGCCGGCACACGACTGAGGGCGAACTAAAAACATTTTACGCGCTGGAAAAGCTGGCGGCCGACCAGCCCGTGGCCACGGCGGTAGATATTTCGAATTTCTCCCTGGCCGAGGCCGTGCGGGAAGCGGTCGGGCAGCGCCCGCCCTTGGTGGTGGTGCTGGGCCGGGCCGGGACCGAGCCAACTTCCCACGACCTGGTAACGGACACGGCGATGGACCTGCTGCGGCACACGCCCTACCCGTTGCTGGTCATTCCGCCGGCCGGCTGGGATGCCTTCCCACCCCGCCGCCTGCTACTCGCCGTGGATGGCGAGCCCTTCAGCCTGATGGAATACCGCGACGTGCTCCGCCAGCTGCTGCGTGCCACCCACGGCACCCTCAGCCTGGTGCAGGTGACTAATAACGGCGAAACGGTTCCGAGCGCGGCCACCGTGCTCGACACGGTACGCACCAACGGCCTCGTGAACGAGCTGGCCGAAGGCAGCCTGCGCCAAGTGCATCAACATACGGTGGTGGGCGGCGTGCTGCAGGAAGCCGCTGAGCAGCAGGCCGACATGCTGGTCATCATCGCGCGCCGCCACAGCCTGATTGGCGGCCTGTTCCACCGCAGCGTAACGGCGCAGCTGCTGCGCGAAAGCGCCATTCCGGTGCTGGTGCTGCCAGCGGCGGAGTAGGCTGGGGCTTTGGGCTTTGGGCTTTGAGTTGAAAAAAGAACGTCATGCTGAGCGCAGCCGAAGCATCTCGCGTGCTACCACTAACCTTTTTTCAACGATTGCATGATTACCCCAAGCGAGATGCTTTGACTCCGCTGCGCTACGCTCGGCATGACGTTCATTTTATCCCCTTCCCCGCAACACCTCCTTCCCACCCTTTCACCCCTCCCATCATGGCCCTCACCCTCGTTGTTTTCGCCGGCTTCTATGCCACTCCCCGCCATACCGTGCAATACGCCAACACCCTGGCCCTGGCCCTGCGCGGCCAGTTGGTGCTGCTGCACGTCAACCGGGCATCCGTGTTCGACCCCTACGCGCTGATGGCCGAAAGCTACCACCAGGACGAACTGAACCGCCAAACCGAAACCGCCGCCGCCCTCTACCGGCTGGCCGAGGAGCTACCCACCCAACCCACCGTGGAAGTGGCCACCGACCTGCTGCCCGAAGTAGCCCAGGACCTGGCCAAACGGCACCACCCGGCCCTGTTCGTGCTCAGCCAGCCCGACCCTGAACGGGCCGATAACAGCGTGGCCCAGGGCTGCGCCGAGCTGCTGCGGGCCGGTCATTACCCGCTGCTATTGGTGCCGCCCGCCGTCCCGGCCGACCAGCCCCCGCGCCGCATCCTCATCGCCGCCGACCGTGAGCCCTTCACCCTGGCCGCCAACGCCCAGCCCTTGCGCCAGCTGTTGGCGCTGCCCGGCGCGGAGCTCATCGTAGCCCACGTATCGAGCGGGGTGGAAGACGATGCCGGCTGTAGCGCCGCCCTGCGTGCCGTGCAGCTCAGCGGCCTGGTGAAGGGCCTGCCCACGCCCGAACTGCGCGGCTACGAACACGACGACGACACCGAAGGCTTGCTGGCGGCCGCGCAGGACACCCAGGCCGATTTAGTCATCGTGCTGGCCCGTGAGCGCAGCTACTTCGGTGAGCTGTTTCACGACAGCGTGACGGCCCACCTGCTGGCCCGTTGCCCCGTGCCGGTGCTGGTGCTGCCGGTGGCCGCCCCGGTTGCCGCGCCCGATTCCGGCCAGCTCGCCGCCGCCGCCCAACTCACCAATTCCGTGCTCACCGGCCTGGCACCCGCCAATTGATAGCCAGCGTGCCAACCGCTACGTCCGACGTTTTTGCTGGTTCATTTCTATATCGAAACCATGAAAAAGAAACCCATTGCCCCGCCTTCCACTGTTACGCCCCTCGTGACGGAACTAGCCGCCAAAGCCCACGAGGGCACGCCGCAATACGGCGATTACGGCCAGCCCGCCACAGTACCGCCGCCAGTCCGGCCACCCGACCAGCGGGCGGCGGGCGGCCACGAGTTCGACCTGCGCAACGAGCAAACCACCCTGTAATCCTTCCCCCCAATGATAACCCCCACGATAATGTTCTCGGTGATGCTGCTGGCCGCGCTGGCCTTGTTCAGCTCCTACTCCCGCGCCACGCGGGTCCGGCTCCAGCCCGTCGACCGGTAAGCCCCCCCGCCATTATTGCCGAATGAAGCCGGCTGTTGAGGCCGCGCGTGTGCGGGCCCTCAATGCGAGATGCTCCACATGACGTGCAGTTACAACCGCTGTTACGGCAGAATAAAGCTACCCCATGCAGCCCACCGCCGGCCCCGGCCTGACCGCCGCCGCCATCGCCGCCATCGCCGCCTCGCGGGCCGCGCACGACCGCAACGTACTGCCGGCTGCCAGCGGCTCCGGCCTGCTGGCCACCCTGCGCGACGTGGTGCTGGAACCCATGTTTCTGCTGCTGCTGGTAGCCTGCGCGGTGTATTTCGCCCTCGGCCGGGCCGAGGAAGCCATTGCCCTCATCGCGGCGCTGCTGGTGGTGGCGGGCATTTCGATGTACCAGTCGGTGCGCGGCAACCAGGCCCTGGGTGCCCTGCGCGAACTCACGCAGCCCCGCGCCCAGGTGCGCCGCAACGGGGCACGGGCCACCGTGCCCGTCGAAAACCTGGTGGTGGGCGATGCCGTGCTGGTGGCCGAGGGCAATAGCCTGCCCGCCGACGGCACGGTAACCGAGCCGAACGACTTTTCGGTCGACGAGGCCATCCTCACCGGCGCGGCCGGGGCGTTGGGAAACGCCAGGCCCGTTGGCAGCGCGTCCGAGACGCGTGCCAGCCCCCAATGCGTAAGTCCTGTGAAAGTTGCCGTCTTCAGTGCCCTGGCCTTCGAATGCCCCTTTCTGGAACGGGCCAGCGGCCACCGCCACGAGCTGCGCTTCCTCGAAGCCAGCCCCGACACCCTTAAAAAGAGCCGTACCGTGGTCATGATTTCCCACAGCCTGGCCCAGATTGCGGATGCCGACTGCGCCTACGTGCTCCGGCAGGGCCGCGTGGTGGAACACGGCTCCCACCGCAGCCTCTACGCGCGGGGCGGCGTGTACCGCACCATTTTCGACACCTCCGCCCGGAGCCTCAACATGGAGAAAATTGCCGAAACTTTGGCGTTGTAACCAACGTCATGCTTATCCAGCTTCCGCTCTAAACCCTTCCCGTAATGGCCTGGCCCTACCTGTTTGTTTTTCTGGGGGCCTTCCTGTTCGACGTGGTGCCGTTTCCGTTTCTGCCCGCCTTCACCGTCATGATTTTTTTGCAGGTGCGCTACGGGCTGTCGGTGTGGCCGGTGCTGTTCATCGGGGTGGCGGGCTCCATTCTGGGGCGCTACCTGCTCACGCTCTACATCCCGGCGCTGTCGGGCAAATACTTCAAGCCGGCCAAAAACGAAGACGTGCAGTTTCTGGGCGAGCAGCTGAAGGCCCGGGGCTGGAAAAGCCAGCTGTTCATCGTCGCCTATTCGCTGTTGCCGCTGCCCACTACGCCCTTGTTCGTGGCCGGTGGCATGGCCCGAGTAGGCCCCCGCTACATCATCCCGGCCTTTTTCGTGGGCAAGCTCACCAGCGACAGCGTGGCCGTATCGATGGGCCGCTACGCGTCGCAGAACCTCGGCAGCCTCCGGGCGGACCTGCTGTCCTGGCAGTCCATCCTGGGCCTGCTGGCCAGCGGACTGCTGCTCGGCGCCCTCTTGTTCATCGACTGGCGCTCGCTGATTCAGAAGCGGCAATTCGTGCTAAAATTCAAAATCTTCAATTAAGCAGTCCAGGTGCATCGGCCTCCAAGCGCCCGCGCTATTCCATCGCGGGCAGCATCAGCACGGGAATGGGGCTGTGCAGCAACACCTGCGCCGTAACGCTGTGGTGAAACAGCCGGCCCAGGAAGCTGCGCGGGCGGGCAACCAGGGCCACCAGGTCAAATTCGGCCGACTCGGCTACCCGCAAGATGCCCTCGGCCGGGTGCGGCGCGAACACGCTCCGGTGGTGGGTGAGTTCTGCCAAATCGTCGGCCAGCCCGGTGCGCTCCACTGATTTGAGGGCCAGACCGGGGAGCACGTCCGCGCTGCCGGGCGGCAACACGTGCAACACCGTGAGGGCGGCGGGCAGGGCATCGAGCAGGTGCCCCCCCCCCGGTGTACGAGCCGAGGGTGAAGGGTTCGCCATCGACGGCCAGCAGCACGCGGCGCGGGCAGAGGGTGGTGGGGCTGGCGGGCACCAGCAGCAGGGGGTGCGGAATCGTGCGCAGCAGGGCAACCGCAAGGGGGTTGAGGAGTTCGTCCGGGGTAGTGCCCGCCTCGGTCCGGCCCAGCACGATGAGCGTGGGCTGGTGTTGCCGAACGGCCCGCGCCACGGCCTCGGCCACCAGGCCACGACCTATTTCGGCCACGGCGGGGGCGGTCAGGCCGCGCTCCAGGCGGGCAAAGGCCCGGTTGATGGCTTCGGTGTCGAGGTCGGTCAGGGTGCCGCTCAGCTGTTCGGGGTCCAGGATGGCATCGCGGCGCACGTGCAGCCGCACCAGCCGCACGCCGATGACGACGGCCAGGCGGTCGGCATAGGCCAGGGCATGGTCGGCGGGTTGGGTAAAATCGGTGAGCACGAGCAGCGAAAGGGCCATGAGTCGGGAGGGAAAGAAAGGGAATAAAATCTGGGCAAATAAACTGAAATTGTGGACCAAAAAACTTGCTGAAAATCTGCCTGAACCATGATGTTCGTCATGCGGCCGGCGGCCGGCCCCGCGTAATCTTGCTTTCCCGTTTCACAGGTGCCGCTGCCGTTGGGCAACGCGCCGGCGCGGGGCTTCCCGGTTCCGTTTTTTCCTCATTCAACTACCTTAACTTCATTTTTTTATGAACCACGCCCCCATCATGACCGCGCTCTACGACACCCACGAGCAAGCCGAAGAAGCCGTTAAGAAGCTCCAGCAACACGGCTACGACATGCGGCAGCTCTCCATCGTGGGCCGCGACTACCACTCCGAAGAAAACGTGGTGGGCTACTACAACACAGGCGACCGGATGAAGAAATGGGGCGGCAATGGAGCCTTCTGGGGCAGCATGTGGGGCATGTTGATGGGCTCCGCTTTCATCCTTATTCCCGGCGTTGGACCGCTCCTGCTGGCCGGGCCGCTGGTGGGCATGCTGGTGGGGGCCCTGGAAGGGGCCGTGGTGGTGGGCGGTCTGAGTGCCCTGGGCGCGGCGCTGGTGAGCGTGGGCGTGCCCGACAACAGCGTGCTGGAATACGAAACCGAAATCAAGGTGGGCAAATACATGCTCCTGGCCCACGGCACGGCCGCCGAGGTGGCACAAGCCCGCGAAATTCTGGGGATAGATAATGCCGTGTTAAGTAGTCGAACACAAGTATTCGGTAGTCAGACCCAATGTTAAATCTTGATTGACAGCAGGTTGATATCCGACTACTGACTACTTAATACTGGCTAC
>JAYULN010000145.1:0-29089 GCA_043763525.1 Hymenobacter sp. | reverse complement strand
CGCCGTGGCTGCCGCCCAGCCGTCAACCTCACCCCCTAGCCCCCTCTTTTTTGGAGAGGGGGCTAGGGGGTGAGGTTGACGGGCGAGTGCGGCCCGTTGCGTAACATCAGTAATTAAGCCGTTTTGCCGGGCTTTCCCGGTGCCTTCGATTTGGGCACCGCTGGTTTGGCAGCTACTGGTTTTACCGCTGCCGGCTTCACGGCGGCCGGTTTTGCCGGTTTCACCACCGCTACTGCTCTTACCATTGCCGGTTTAACGGCTACTGGTTTGGTTGCTGCCAGTTTGGTTGCTGCTGGTTTAGCCTCAGCCAATTTAGGGGCTACCGATTTGGCGGTGGGCTTTGCTTTGGGCGTAGCAGGTACATGTGCCGCTGCGGCAGCTTTTGCCACTGCCGGAACAGCCTTCGCCGCCGCTGGTCCTTTCGTCTTAGCTGCTACTACCGGTTTGGCTACGATACCTTTCGTTGCCGCTGCTACCGGTTGCACCGCCTTTAGAGAAGCTACCTTAGGTTTCGCCTTTGGCTTCGGTACTGAGGCTACGCTTGCTACTACGGCCGGAACTACCGCAATTACGGGAGCTGGCGCGGGTTTCGCAACGGCTGCAACCCTGGCAACTATTGCTTTCTTCACCGCTACCGGTTTCGTGGTAGCTACAGTTTTCTTCGCCGGCGCGCTCGGGGCCACCAACGAAGCCGAAGTGCCCGTCAGGCGGCCCGCCGCTACCTGCGTGCGGAGCTGCACATCCTGAACAGGAACAACCGGCACATCAATCGCCGGCTTTTCCGAACGGGCCGCACTCACCATGCGCTTGGCCCGATTCGATTTTTTTGCTGCCCCGGCCGGAGCCGGAGTGGTCGGCGCTGCGGCCGGGTTGCCCCGTTCATCGCGCCCAACTACTGCCGCCGCAGGAGTCGTAGCCGGAAGCGGCTCAACCCGCTCACGCACGCTATTTGCAATAATCCCCGTCGATTCCGGGGTAGCGTTGCTAATAGGTGCCGGTGCATTTCGCGCCTCGCCCTTGGCAGCACCCCTGTTATTTCGATTGCGGTTGTTGCGCGGGTCAACCAGTGCCACCACCACTTCCGCCACCGGAAGGCTGCCCGCTATTGCCGCCGCTGCCGGTGGCTCTGTATTGGTCGTTAATTGCAGATTGGCTGCGCCCGGTGCTTCCGGTGCGGCTGCAAACAGCTCCACGCGCGGCACGCGGCCCGGCTCGTTGCGCCGGCCACCCCGTTTCACCGGCACCGATTTGGTGATAACCGAGGATTTTGAGCGCTCCTGCGGCGCACTCTGAGCTGGTGCATCCAGCGTTTCGTTCGTGGCAACGGAAGCCCCGGCCGCACCCATCTCGGCAGACAGAACGCCCGCGCTGGTTTCCGGCAAAACTTCGCCCGCCGCCAGCCGGAGGGCATTTTTGCGTGCCGTGCGCTTGGCCCCGCCTCGCGAGCGTCGTTTTTTCTTTTTCGCCGGGTCTTCGCCTTCGGCGGCGCTTAGGTCCGCATTGGTGGGCACCGCAGCCGGTTCGGCCAACGGTTCAGCGCGTTCCAAACTAGTAATCGACGCTGTCGAATTGCTAAGGCTTGGTATCTGCGCTTGCTCCTCACTACTGGGAGCAGCCGTTTGAAACTGTTCGTTTTCACTTGGAAGCTCACGCTGCCCTTTGCCGCGACCGTCGCGACGGCCCCGTTCCGGCTGGCCCGAACGAGCCGCTCGCTGGGCGCGGAATTCCTCCGGCGACAAGCGCGGCTGCCGCTCCTCCGCCAAAGCCGGCTGCACGTTTGCTGGCTGCGCTGCCGTTTCGGTAAGTTCTGTGGCAGCCGACCCTTCGCCAATATCAATCCGCTCCTCATCATCTTCCGGAATCGCGACGGGCACCGGCTGCCGGGGCACTGGCAAAGCCGCCAGTTGCGTGTGTACCTCGTTCAGCTCGTCCGTCACGTCCACTTTGCGCAGGCTCAGCTGCTCCAGCTTCTCACGGGTGCTTTCCAGAAATTGCCGGTGCTCGGGTGCGCCCGCGTGCAGCGGACGGTGGCCCAACGACTGCCGCACGCTCGCCCAGTCCTTGCGGAACCGGCCAAAATCGGTATCAAAATACGTCCGGGCAAATTTATCCCAGATGTAGTCCTCCGCCACTTCCGACGGATGCAACATATCCGAGGCATAAAATCGGTAGTCGCGCAAATCATCCACCAGCAGCTCGTAAGCCGGGAAATAAGCCACGCCCGGCAGCAAATCACTCACAATGTGCGTGGCCAGCCGTAGTACCGACTTGCTCACCGCATTCAGCGGCAGCGTGTCTTTCAAGTGGCGCACGGGGCTTACCGTCAGTATAAAGCGCACTTCTGGATTGATGCGCCGCAGATAAGCATGCGTCTCGGCCAGGTTGTTGATGATTTCATCGGGCGTGAGCAGCTCCCGCACAAACAAGTCGGCCGACTGCTTGTGGCAGTTGCTGACGAGTTCGCCGGTTTCGCGCAGGCGGTAGGCCCAGGCCGTGCCCAGCGTGAGCAGCATCAAATCGGCCTGTCGCAGAAACTCGCCCGTGCGCCGCACCAGCTCCTGAATGAGTTGCAGCAGCTCCACCGGCGAATCGGCCCCGATGCTGCCGTGCAGGTCGTAGCTCTGCCAGCGGCCCCGCGCTTCCACGAGGTGCTGCTGCCAGTCCACGTCCTCGCCCGCCGCCGCACGCAGCAGCTTAGTCAGCGCCAACGGCTGAAATACAGTTCCAAAGGGGTTTATCAGCGCATCTACCTTATTGGCAGCCAGGCGTGAGCCGATGCTGTCGGCAAAGCAGGAGCCTACGGTGAGCACCCGCGCCGTGCGCGGCAGCTGGATCGTGGCCGCAGCAATTGTAAGTTCAGTTCTAAACATCGCAGCAAAAATAGCCCTTAACCGGGGTCTGGCCCGTAGGCCGTAATAAAAAAAGCCCCGCCAGAAGGCAGGGCTCTCTTCAACTAACGCTGAGCAGAGACTACTCGGCTATCACGCGGAATTTCACCGAGTGCTTCACTTCCTTATGCAGGTTGGCGGTAGCGGTGTAGTCGCCGGCCGCCGAAGGCTCCTGGTCGAACGACAAACGCTTACGGTCGATGTCAACACCCTTGGCTTTCAGCGCTTCGGCCAATTGCAGCGTGGTAACACGGCCGAAAATTTTGCCGCTTTCGCCGATTTTGGCCAGAATGTCCAGCACCATGTCGCCCACTTGGTCGGCAATGGCCTGGGCATCGCCCTTCACCTTGTCAGCCTTGTGAGCTGCCTGGCGCACGTTCTCAGCCGTGATTTTCTTGTTCGTCTTGTCGGCCAGCATGGCCAGGCCCTGCGGCAACAAGAAGTTGCGACCGTAGCCCGATTTCACGGTTACGATGTCGTTCTTGTACCCGAGGCCCTTGACGTCGTCTTTGAGGATGATTTCCATGTCTTGTTAGAATTATGAGTTTTGAATTATGAGTTATGAATTTGGAGCTGCGATAAACAACTCATAATTCATAACTTATAACTCATAATTGTTTATTTCAGGGCGTCGGCTACGTACGGCATCAGGGCCAGGTGACGGGCCTTCGCGATGGCCTGAGTCACTTTGCGCTGAAACTTCAGGCTGGTGCCGGTGAGGCGGCGGGGCAGCACGCGGCCCTGCTCGTTCACAAACTTCAGCAGGAAGTTCGGGTCTTTGTAGTCCACGTACTTAATGCCGTTCTTCTTGAAGCGGCAGTATTTCTTGCGGGTGTCCTGCGGCTTGTTCATAGCCGACCGGTCGTTGTTCCGGTTGAATGCGGGAGTTGCCATGTTCTGTACTGGTTATTAGGCTACGGCTACGGTTTCTTTCGCAGCCTTTTGCAGGTTCATCTCGCCATTGCGGCGACGGGTGTTGTACTCCACGGCGTGCTTATCGAGCACGGTGGTCAAAAACCGGATGATGCGCTCGTCGCGGCGGAAAGCCAGCTCAAGCACGTCAACGATGTTGCCCTCACCAGTAAACGACAAGCAGTAGTAGTAGCCAGTGGTTTTCTTCTGAATCGGGTAAGCCAGCTTGCGCAGGCCCCAGGCTTCAGTGGACAAAATGGCGGCGCTATTTTCCTTAAGCACCTGGGTGAACTTCTCGACCGTTTCTTGCACCTGGCTCTCGTTCAACACGGGAGTCACGATGAAGACCGTCTCGTAATTTCTTGCTTCCATTACGATGGGGGTGAATTGTGGGTGAAAAAAAATGATTGGGGCGCAAAGGTACTGACTTTCGGGTGCATTGCCAAGGAATCCCCGCTATTCATGCCTTATAATAAGGAAGCAAAGTGAAATAAACGGCTGGCCATGAAATCAACTCCCATTCGCAAGGTAATTAAAATGCGTTTTCGCCAATAAGTGCCTAACTATTCCGTATTTACCCAATTGTAGGCCAACAAAAGCCAGCGTCACCGGTTGTGATTTAGTGATTTAGCGGCTGCTGTCTCGGGCTGGGAGTGTAGCAGAAGCCGTGCTTGCAAATGGATAGCCGGTAGGGTACCGGCCGAGCATAAGCTACGGTATCGGCAAAGGCCATTGCGAGTCGGATGACGAATGCCCAGAAATTGAAACTCACCTTTTGCCGCCTACGATTCCTAACCTACCTTTGTGGCCTTGAAATGCCCTAGCGTTTCGTTTTACCGTCTATTTTCTTATGAATAGCAATCGACTTCGTTCGTTATCCAACCTCCTTCTGGCGCTGTTTCTCACGGTTGCTGGCGCACAACGGGCTTCTGCCCAGGATGCAGCTACTTTGAAAAAGGAAGGCGTGGTGCCCGGTGCCACGGCTGCCGCCACGCCCGCTACCGTTGCCGCTCCGGCTGCTGGCGGCGGCGATGCTGCTGCTATCGCGGCCGGTGATGCCCTGTTCAAAGGCAACTGCACGCAGTGCCACGCCGTGGGTGAGCAAGTGGTAGGTCCAGCCTTGGGCGGAATTAGTAAGCGCCGCCCCATCTCCTGGATTATCCCATGGATTAAAAACTCCAGCAAAGTAGTTGCCAGCGGCGATGACTATGCCGTAGCCCTCTATAACAAGTTCAATAAGCAGCAGATGCCGTCCTTCGCCCTGTCGGACAAGGAAATTACGTCGATTGTCGCTTACATCACTTCGGAAGAGGGTAAAGCTCCAGCGGCAGCTGGTGTTACCACCGGCAGTACGCCGGCTACCGCTGGCCCGTCTGCTGGTGGTGCCGAAGCCGGTGCTGGCAAATATGTCGACATCCTCCTCATCGTACTAGTAGTGGTGCTGATTGTATTGGTGGTAACGCTCGTCATCATCGGTAATCTGATGAAAGACGTGCTGAAAGGCCGCAAAGACCTCGACGGTCGTGACGTTGAGATTCTGGAGCAACGCTTCGACTGGAGCAAGTTTTACCGCTCGCCGGCAATGCGCGGCATCGTGGGGACGGTTTTCGCCTTGGTTTTACTTTATGAAGGCGTACAAAGCGTGATGGCCGTGGGCCTGACCCAGGGCTACCAGCCCACGCAGCCCATTGCTTTCTCGCACAAGCTGCACGCCGGCGAACACCAGATTAACTGCGCCTACTGCCACACTTCGGTGTATAAGAGCAAGTCGGCCAACATTCCTTCGGCCAACATCTGCATGAACTGCCACTCGCAGATTAAGACGGAGTCGCCCGAAATCAAGAAAATCTACCGCGCCATCGAGCGCAAGCAGCCTATTCAGTGGGTTCGCATTCACAACCTGCCCGATTTGGCTTATTTCAACCACTCGCAGCACACGCAAGTAGCGGGCCTCCAGTGCCAGACCTGCCACGGCCCCATCCAGAACATGGAAGTGGTGTACCAATATTCGGCCCTCACCATGGGCTGGTGCATTAACTGCCACCGCGAGATGCCCCTCAACACGAAGGACAACAAATACTACGACAACCTCGTGAAGCTGCACGACACCAAAAATGCCGGTGCTCCCTTCACCGTGTCGTCGAACGGCGGCACCGAGTGCTCGAAGTGCCACTACTAATAAGATGATTCTTGGTGGTCGGTACTGGATAGTCAGTATGCAGACTACTACTAGATACTGATTACTGACTACCCGATACTGATTACTGATTACCCTCCCAAATGAAGTACTGGAAAGGAATTGAGGAACTGGAAAGCGCCCCGGAGTTCATGCAATCGGCATTTGCCGAGTTCATGCCGGTCAAGGAAAGCCATGAGAGTAGCGATGCTACCTCGGCTCCCCGCCGCGATTTCCTCAAACTAATGGGTTTTGGTGTGGGCGCTGCGGTGCTGGCTTCGTGCGAAACCCCGGTTAAAAAGGCTATCCCTTACCTGAATAAGCCCGAGGAAATCGACCCGGCTATTTCTAACTTCTACGCCTCCACCTACTTCACCGGCTCCGACTATAACGCCGTGCTGGTGAAAGCCCGCGACGGTCGGCCAATCAAGCTGGAAGGCAACCCCGAGTCGCCCATTACGCGTGGCGGCCTGTCGGCCCGCGCTCAGGCGGCTGTTCTGAGCTTGTACGATGGCGGCCGCTTGCAGCATTTTGCCATCAAAGGGCAGAAGGCGGAAGTGCAGCAGGTTGATAAGGAAATCCGCACGAAGCTGGCGGCCACTACTGGCCGCATTGCCATCGTGTCGCCCACCATCATCAGCCCCAGCACGAAGAAGGCAATTGCCGAATTCGCCGCTCGCTACCCCAACACTACGCACGTTATGTATGACGCGCAGTCGGCCAGCGGCCTGCTGCAAGCCAATGGCGGCGTGTTGCCCGGCTACGATTTCAGCAAGGCGAATGTCATCGTGAGCCTCGGGGCCGACTTTCTCGGCACCTGGATTTCGCCGGTGGAATACGCCAAACAGTACGTAGCCAATCGTAAGATTAGCCGTGACAAGCGCACGATGTCGCGTCACTTCCAGTTCGAAACTGCCATGTCGCTCACCGGCTCGAACGCCGACGTGCGCGTGCCGGTGAAGCCTTCGGACATGGGTGCCGTGGCAGCTGGCTTGTACAACGCCATTGTGGGCGGCGGCTCGGCCGCCGGCAACGCGGTCTACAGCAAACAGTTGGCTACGGCCGCTGCCGAGTTGAAGGCCAGCGGCAGCACCGGCCTCGTGATATCGGGCTCGAACGACCCGGCCGTGCAGACACTGGTAACTGCCATCAACCAAGCGCTGGGCAACGCCGGCACTACCATTGGTACTGCTCCGAGCAATGTGCGCCAGGGCGATGATGCCCGCATGGCCGCGCTGGTGAATGACATGAACAACGGCGGCGTTGGGGCTGTCATTTTCTACAACGCCAATCCGGTGTACAACCACCCGCTGGCTGAGAAAGTGAAGTCCGGCATTGCCAAAGTGCCGCTGACCATTTCGCTGAACGACCGCCTGGATGAAACCGGCAGCCTCTGTCAGTACGCCGCTCCCGACAGCCACTGGCTGGAATCATGGAACGACTTTGAGCCTAAGCGTGGCTTTTTGAGCCTGTCGCAGCCGGTGATTACGCCACTGTTCGCCACCCGCCAGGCCCAGGAAAGCTTGCTGCATTGGGCCGGCAACACCACCACTTACTACAAATACCTGCGTGCCAACTGGCGCGGAGTAACTCCCACCGATGCTGCCTGGGACAAGGCCGTACACGATGGCGTGGCCACCGGCACCGCCCTGCCCGCCGCCCCGGCCATGCTGACGGCTGCGCTTAGCCCTGCTGCGGCCGTCGCCCAAATCAGCGGTGCCGCCAAGCTCAACGGCATCGAGCTGGCCCTCTACGAAAAGGTGGGTTTGAGCGCCGCCGGCACTGAAGCCAATAACCCCTTCCTGCAGGAGTTGCCCGACCCGATTTCGAAAGCCACCTGGGGCAACTACCTCGCCGTGCCGCGCAAGATGGCTATCGAGAACAAGTGGGAGCAGGGCGATGTCATCAAGATTTCGGCCAATGGCCACAGTGTCGAGCTGCCCGTGCTGATTCAGCCCGGCCAGACCAATGGCACGGTAAGCATTGCCCTCGGCTACGGCCGCACGCTGGCTGGCAAGGCGGGCGACAAGGTTGGCGAAAACGCTGCCCCGCTCGCCATGACCGGTGCCAAAGGCATCATGTACATGAACGTGGTGGCGCTGACCAAGACCGAAGCCACGTCGCCCATCGCCCAGACCCAGACGCACCAGACGCTGATGGACCGCAAGCCGGTGGTGCAGGAAAACACGCTGGCCAAGTATAAGGAGAATCCCAAGGAAGTAACCGAATACGAGCTGGTGGCTACGCCCGACGGCCTGGAGAAACCCAGTAAAGTGTCGATGTGGCAGGACTATCAGTATAACAACCACCACTGGGGTATGGCCGTGGACCTTAACTCGTGCATTGGCTGCGGCTCGTGCGTGGTTGGATGCCAGGCCGAGAACAACATTGCCGTGGTGGGCAAGCAGCAGGTAATCAACCGTCGCGAGATGCATTGGATGCGTATCGACCGCTATTACAGCTCGGATACGCACAAGGACTCGTTCGAGACCAAAGGCAAAGTGGCCACTTACGCTGCCATGGAAGACCCGTCGGAGAACCCGCAGGTGATTTTCCAGCCGATGATGTGCCAGCAGTGCAACCACGCCCCCTGCGAAACGGTGTGCCCGGTACTGGCTACCACGCACAGCTCGGAAGGTATCAACCAGATGACCTACAACCGTTGCATCGGTACCCGCTACTGCGCCAACAACTGCCCGTACAAAGTGCGGCGCTTCAACTGGTTCTCGTACTATTCCAATGAGAAGTTTGAAACCGTGAACGGCCACATGTTCACCGACCTCGGCCGCATGGTGCTGAACCCGGACGTAACCGTTCGTGCCCGTGGCGTAATGGAAAAATGCACGTTCTGCATCCAGCGCATTCAGCTGGGTAAGCTTGAAGCCAAAAAGCAGAAGCGTCGTCCGAAAGATGGCGAGATTGTAACGGCCTGCGCCCAGTCGTGTCCCACCGATGCCATCGTGTTCGGCGACATGCGCGACCCGAGCAGCCGCATCAGCCAGCTGCTGCGCCGCGAGGACGGCGAGCGGGCCTTCCACTCGCTCGACTCCATCAACGTGCAGCCGAACGTGACCTACCTGACGAAAATTCGGAATTCAGAGTCGGAGTTCTTCGCTAAAGAAAACGCTTAATATATACCACTATGCAGCACGTATCAGCCGTACGCGAACCGCTCGTAACTGGCGGTAAGACGTTACACGACGTAACGCAAGACATCTGCTACCAGGTCGAAGCCAAGCCCAACATTCGTTGGATGGCGGCCCTGAGCGTGGCGCTGTTCTTCCTGGGGATTTTCTTCTATTCCGTTTACCGCACCGTATGGTACGGCATCGGCGAGTGGGGCCTCAACAAAACGGTAAACTGGGCCTGGGACATCACCAACTTTGTGTGGTGGGTGGGTATCGGCCACGCCGGCACCCTCATTTCAGCCGTGTTGTTGTTGTTTCGTCAGAAGTGGCGGTCCTCCATCAACCGCGCGGCCGAGGCAATGACCATCTTCGCCGTAATCTGCGCCGCCATGTTCCCGGTGTTGCACATGGGCCGTCCGTGGCTGGCTTTCTACGTTTTTCCGTTGCAAAACACGCTGGGTTCGCTGTGGGTGAACTTCAACTCCCCGCTGCTCTGGGACGTGTTTGCCATTTCGACCTACTTCACCGTGTCGCTGGTGTTTTGGTACATCGGCCTGATTCCCGACTTTGCTTCTATTCGTGACCGTGCCAAGGGCACCATCGCCAAATTCAGCTACTCCATGCTGAGCTTCGGCTGGAAAGGTTCGGCCAAAGCCTGGTCGCGCTACGAAACGGTTTCGCTGATTCTGGCCGGTGTTTCGACCCCGCTGGTACTCTCGGTGCATACCATTGTATCGATGGACTTTGCTACCTCGGTGGTACCGGGCTGGCACACCACCATCTTCCCGCCCTATTTCGTGGCCGGTGCTATCTTCTCGGGCTTTGCCATGGTGCTCACGCTCATGCTGATTACCCGCGTGGTGTTTAAGCTCGAAGACTACATTACGCTGGAGCACATCGCGCTGATGAACAAAATCATGATGGTAACCGGCTCCATCGTGGGTGTGGCTTACATCACGGAGTTCTTCATTGCCTGGTACTCGCAGGTGGAGTTCGAGCAGTATGCTTTCATCAACCGGGCAACCGGTCCTTACTGGTGGGCTTATGCTTCGATGATGACCTGCAACGTGATTACGCCCCAGCTGGTGTGGTTCCGTCGGGTGCGCTACAGCATTCCGCTCACGTTCATTCTCTCCATTATCGTGAACATCGGGATGTGGTTCGAGCGTTTCGTAATCATCGTTACCTCGCTGCACCGCGACTACCTGCCGTCGAGCTGGGCTATGTTCTCGCCCTCCATCATCGATATCGGTTTGTATGTTGGTACGCTGGGCTTGTTTTTTACGCTGTTCCTGCTCTTTGCCAAGTTCTTCCCCGTGATTAACATGGCCGAGGTGAAAGCTATCCTGAAATACACCGTGGATAACGGTCCGACTTACAACCAGGAAAAGGCCCACGCCGCGCACGCTCACAAACCTGTTACCCGCGGGGTTCCGGCTTCGGCACCCGTAAATTATAATCAGCATGACTAAGCAATTCGCTCTTGGCATCTTCGAAGATGAGGATGTGCTGCTGAACGCCGTTGAAAACGTGCGTGCCGCCGGTGTGAGAATCCACGACGTATTCTCGCCATACCCCGTGCATGGGATTGACGATGCCCTGGGTATTGAACGCTCGCGCCTACCCATCGCCGCTTTCTTTTTCGGCATGACGGGTCTGGCCTTCGCTCTGTGGATGCAGATTTATATGCTGGGTTTCGACTGGCCGATGATTATCGGTGGCAAGCCGCAAATTGCGCTGCCCGCCTTCGTGCCGGTAGCCTTCGAGCTGACGGTGTTTTTCACCTGTCACGGAATGGCCATTACTTTCTTTATCATCTCCGGGCTGTATCCTCGTTTTAAGGTGCCCGTGATGGATGTGCGTGCCACCGACGACAAGTTCGTACTGGCCATCGAGTTGGATGAAACCAGCTCGCAATTTCCCCGGCTGACTCAGCTGCTGCGCGAAAACGGCGCTTCGGAAGTCAACCAAAAAGAAATGACCAACCACTAATGATGCATCCGCTGAACCTGAGCCTGCGCGTTTCGGCGCTGCTGCTGTCCCTGGGGCTGGCCACCACGGCCTGTACCCACGACGGAAACGACCCCGGTGTAGAATATGCCCCGGAGATGTACGAGTCGATTCCGTACGACCCCTTGAGCCAGACCCATTTCAATACGGTCAACTCTTTCGGTATCAACGAGCGCACGCCCGCCAACGGCACCGTGCCGCGTGGCAAAATGAATTACTTCGACCACATTCCGAAGGATAGTGTTCGCATCGCCGAGCGTACGCTGCATAACCCTTACGCCTATACCAAGGCCAACTTAGAAGAAGGCAAGGTGCTCTACACGCGTATTTGCTCGCATTGCCACGGCGAACAGGGCAATGGCCAGGGGCTAGTAGGTCTGAAGTTCAAAGGCGTTCCGAATTACGCGGCTGAATCTTATAAAACCATGAATGACGGGCATATCTACCATGTCATTCAGTGGGGGCGCAACCGGATGATGCCCCATGGTTCGATTGTGAACCCGGAGGAGCGTTGGAAAATTGCTATGTATGTGCGCGTTCTGCAACGTGGCGAAGGTCCTGATGCCCTCAGTAAGCTGATTGCCAAAGGCTCAACCAGCACGGTCAATGACTCAACTGAAATGACTGACCCTACCAACCAAGCGCCGGTTGGTAAGGCACAAGCTGGTACCGGTTCCGAAACCCCCGGCCAAGGCAATACTAAAGCACAAAACGGCACTGCCACTCCTAAATAACGCACTATGGCAACTCTGACGCATCAAGAAAGCGCCACGGCTGAACAGCTCGTCGTTACGGATGGTACCCGTAAAATCTTCCTGACCATTATCGCTGCTGGGGTAGCAGTACTTATTCTGGGTATTCTAGCTTCCATCATGGGCTGGGGTGCCGCCGAGCATAGCGAAGCCGCTGACCATGTCGGTGCCGCCGTTCACGGCGCAGCCCACGAAGAGGGTAATCCGATTTGGCTGAAGCGCCTACTCGTGAGCCTGTGGCATAGCAATGTGTTCTTCCTGGGCGTATCCACCGTTGGCACCGTGTTTATGGCCATCAACTATGTGGCCTACGCCGGTTGGTCGGTGCTAATTAAGCGCATTGCCGAAGCCCTGAGTGCTTGGGTAATTCCCGGCGGCGTAATTATGCTCATCGTATTCTTCCTTGGCCGCCACGACATTTTCCACTGGACCCACGAGGGTATCATGGACAAGGGTAGCCCAAACTACGATGCCATCATCGCCGGCAAAAGTGGTTTCCTCAACCTGCCCTTCTATCTTATCCGAACTGTCGTTTACCTCACCATCTGGGCATTCTTCACTTGGAAGCTGCGTCAGCTTTCGCTGCAGGAAGACTTGGTTGGCGGTACGCAGTGGTTTCACAAGAGCATCACGGCTTCGGCCATGTTCCTGGTTCTCTACGCCGTAACCTCGTCGATGTCGGCCTGGGATTGGGTGATGTCGGTTGACACCCACTGGTTTAGCACCATGTTTGGCTGGTACGTATTCGCCTCGTGGTGGGTATCAGGCATCGCCGCCATTGCACTTACAGCTATTTTTCTGAAACAAGCAGGCTACCTGCGGGCTTTAACATCCAGCCACCTGCACGATTTGGGCAAGCTGATGTTCGGCTTTAGCATTTTCTGGACGTACGTCTGGTTCGCCCAGTTCATGTTGATTTGGTACGCAAACCTACCCGAAGAAGCGGTATACTTCAACCAGCGCCTGGGAGGCTTCGAAGGCCGTTACACTTTCATGTTTTTCTTCAATATTGTCATAAATTTTGTGTTTCCCTTTCTGGGTCTGATGACGCGGGATGCCAAGCGCCAGATGATTATCATGAAAATTGTCGCTATCACAATTCTCATTGGCCACTGGTCAGACTTCTACTTAATGCTGATGCCGGGTACTTTGAAGGGTGAAAACGGTTTCTTAATAGAGATTGGGGTAGCCGCCATTTTCCTCGGCGCTTTCCTGATTTTGTTCACCCGCCGTCTGGCCTCGGCCTCGTTGGTGCCGGTGCATCATCCTTTTCTGGACGAAAGCATTCATCACACTACCTGATTTATTAGTGCTTGGCACATGGCGCTTAGTGTATGGATTTGAAACCTGCTGTTTCTTCCGGCACGAAGTACCATGTACTAAGCACTAAGCACTAAAAACCAAAAAAATCAAATGACTGCTCTGACCATTTTACTGGTGTTGGTGTTGCTGTTGGTCGTATTCGGCCTGCTGTTCCGCTTGCAGATTTTTACTTCCATTTTTTCGGGTACTTTCACTCGGGACATTGGCACGAGTAATAGCGTAAACGCTATTCTAATGTTGGTTTTCCTGGTAGGTGGCGGCGGTTGGTTTGCGTATTCGTTTGTTGAGAATTTCAACAAGATGAACCCGCCCATTGCTTCCATTCATGGCCACGAGATGGAGCGGATGTTCTGGATTACAATGGCTGTAATTGGCGTAGCCTTTGCCATTACGCAGACCTTGCTGTTTGTGTATTCCTATAAGTATCAGCACCGCGAAGGCCGTCGTGCCTATTTCTTCGCCCACAATAACAAGATTGAGGTTATCTGGACTATTATCCCCGCCATTGTAATGGCGGCGCTGATTTTCGCCGGCTGGAAGGCTTGGACGCGCATCACTGGTCCCGCTCCGAAAAACTCGGTAGTCGTGGAGGTAATGGGCAAGCAATTCAACTGGCTGGTGCGCTACCCCGGCCGCGACATGAAGCTGGGCGTGATTAACTACCGCATGATTGATGCCGTGAACGAATGGGGTTTTGACTTGAGCGACAAGTCTTCGCTCGATGACTTCACGACTAACGAAATTCATGTGCCCAAGGGCGTTCCGGTGTTGATTAAGATTCGTTCGCGCGACGTGCTGCACGCCGTGTATATGCCGCACTTTCGTGTGCAGATGTACGCGGTGCCTGGTATGCCGACTCGTTTCTGGTTCACGCCAACCACTACCACCGATGAGATGCGGGCTAAATTAGGAAACCCTAAGTTCAATTACGAGTTGGCTTGCAATCAGGTGTGCGGTGGCAGCCACTTCGCCATGAAGGCGACCGTAATTGTGGACGAGCCCGACGATTACCAGAACTGGTATGCCGCGCAGCAGTCATTCGCCCAGAAAAACCCCGATGTGCTCGCTGCCTTCAAACAGAAAGCCAAAACGATAGTTACTACGGTAACTGCCGCCGCTGAGGAAAAAGAAGCGGCTCCCGTGCCTCTGGCTGCTTCTTACTAATAACTACTAACGGTATTTTGTTATGTCAGACATGACACCCAAACCCAATCTTTCGCCAGACGTGCAGACGCAGGGTGGCATTGGTTCCGCTCCGGTTCCAGCTATTGAGCATGGCGACCACGCGCATCATGACGAACATGAGCACCACGACCAGCATTGGCTGTGGAAGTACGTGTTCAGCCAGGACCACAAACAAATTGCCAAGCAATTCCTGATTACGGGTATGCTGTGGGCCATTGTTGGCGGCACCCTGTCGAGCTTGTTCCGCTTGCAGCTGGGCTGGCCAGAAGGTACCATGGAGTGGCTAAAGCCAGTACTCGGTGGCTGGATTCAGGCCGGCAAGCTGAACCCGGAGTTCTACCTGGCGCTGGTGACTATGCACGGTACCATTATGGTGTTTTTCGTACTGACGGCTGGTTTGAGCGGCACATTCTCCAACTTCCTGATTCCGCTGCAAGTAGGTGCCCGCGATATGGCTTCGGGCTTCATGAACATGCTCTCGTACTGGTTCTTCTTCCTGTCGAGTGTTATCATGTTCTCGTCGCTGTTCATTGAAACTGGCCCGGCAGCGGCTGGCTGGACAATCTACCCGCCACTAAGCGCCTTGCCGCAAGCCATTCCCGGCTCCGGTGCGGGCATGACGCTGTGGCTGGTGAGCATGGTGTTCTTCATCGTATCGCAGCTCCTGGGCGGTGTGAACTACGTGACCACGGTTATCAACCTGCGGACCCGGGGCATGAGCATGAGCAAGCTGCCGCTCACCATTTGGGCCTTCTTCCTCACCGCTATTCTGGGCATTCTTTCGTTCCCGGTACTGTTCTCGGCGGCTTTGCTGCTGGTGTTCGACCGCTCGTTTGGTACCTCGTTCTTCTTGTCGGATATCTACATTGCTGGACAGGCCTTGAGCAATCAGGGTGGCTCGCCGGTGCTGTTCCAGCACTTGTTCTGGTTCTTGGGTCACCCCGAGGTGTACATTGTAATCATGCCGGCGATGGGTATGGTATCGGAAGTATTGGCCACGAATGCTCGTAAGCCCATTTTCGGTTACCGCGCAATGATTGGCTCACTGATTGGTATTTCGCTGCTGTCGTTCGTGGTATGGGCCCACCACATGTTCGTAACGGGCATGAACCCATTCCTCGGTTCGGTGTTTATGTTCCTGACGCTGATTATCGCCGTGCCTTCGGGCGTGAAGGTGTTCAACTGGCTAGCCACGTTGTGGCGCGGTAACATCCGCTTCACGGCGGCTATGCTATTTGCCATTGGTTTCGTATCGCTGTTCATTTCGGGTGGTCTGACGGGTATTATCCTCGGCAACGCCACGCTGGATATTCAG
The DNA here is from genome assembly GCA_043763525.1 of Hymenobacter sp. GTDB lineage: Bacteria > Bacteroidota > Bacteroidia > Cytophagales > Hymenobacteraceae > Hymenobacter. Next base: position 13,400 of record JAYULN010000145.1, on the reverse strand, counting down.
ATGCACAATACCTACTTCGTGGTAGCTCACTTCCACCTGGTAATGGGTAGCTCGGCTTTCTTCGGCCTGTTTGCGGGTGTTTATCACTGGTTCCCGAAGATGTTTGGCCGTATGATGGACGAAAAGCTGGGCTATATCCACTTCTGGCTAACCTTCGCTGGTGTTTACCTAGTGTTCATGCCAATGCATTATGTGGGCATCGCCGGTTTCCCTCGTCGCTACTACGCCTGGACTGGTTTTGATGCCTTCTCGCAATTCGCCGACATGAACAAGTTCATCTCTATTGCGGCCATCATTGCCTTCCTGGGGCAGTTCATATTCATCTTTAACTTCTTCTACAGTATCTACCGCGGCCGTCGCGCCACGCTCAACCCGTGGAACTCGACCACGTTGGAGTGGACTACGCCCATTGAGCCCGGCCATGGCAACTGGCCCGGCGAGATTCCGGCCGTGTACCGCTGGCCCTACGACTACAGTAAGCCCGGTGCTGAGCAGGATTTTATCCCGCAAAACGTGCCGTACTCGCAAACGCAGTCGTCGAACCTGCCCTACGAGCAGAACATGGCTGAGTAAGTAGTCGATACTGATAAAGTCCCGAAGCGGGCCGCCTCATCGGCGGCCCGTTTTTGTATCACGGATTTAGGCGGATTGTTCGAATCTCACGGATTGGCTGTTGTGCAACTGTGAGGTGTGTGCGCAGGCAATGACCTTAATATGGAAAATTTTCAAAACAGCCCTGCGGTGCGTCCCTTTCATTTTGTTGGGATTCTGACGGTAGTGGCGGTGTACCTGCTGATATTGGTGGGAGGCGTGGTACGGAGCACGGGCAGTGGCATGGGCTGCCCCGATTGGCCCAAGTGCTTCGGGCAGTGGGTACCGCCCACGGAGGTCAGTCAGCTGCCGGGCAATTATAAAGAAGTATACACCGTACAGCGCGTCGCCAAGAATCAAAAATTAGCCCGTACACTGCAACGCCTGGGCTTTGCGCAGGTAGCGGGCAGTATTTTCGCGCACCCCACGCAGTACATCGAGACAGATTTTAACCCCGTTAAAACGTGGATTGAGTACGTGAACCGATTGCTGGGGGCGTTGATTGGGGTGTTTGTGTTTTTAACGGTGGTGTTTGCGCTGCCGTACTGGCGGCGCGACCGGGCCATTTTCTGGCTGGCGCTGGCTTCGTTTTTACTAACTGGTGTGCAGGGCTACCTGGGTTCATTGGTAGTGTCGACCAACCTGCTGCCGGTGATGGTGACTGTTCATATGGCGCTGGCGCTGCTGATAGTGGCCCTGCTACTGTATGCGGTAGACCGGGCGCAGTGGGGGAGGAGTCTAGCTGAGCCGGCGGAGCTTTTAGTTCCGGCCCAACCAGATGGAGTAGACAGCTTGCGAAAACGACTGGGAACTGGGTTGCAATTATGGATGTGGGCGGCGCTGCTGCTTACTTTCTGGCAAATTGTGCTGGGCACGCAGGTGCGTGAGCAGGTCGATGTAGTATCGGCCGCTGCGGGCTACCTGGGCCGCGAAACCTGGGTGGCGAAGTTGGGCAGCACTTTCAGCCTTCACCGCACGGTTTCGGCGCTGGTGCTTCTGCTGAATATCTACGTGGGCTACGAACTGTGGCAGCTGGCGCAGCCGCGCCTGCGCCAGCTGGTAGGCGTGACGCTGGGAATAATTGGCTTGGAAATTTTGGCGGGCTTGGTGTTGGCCTCGTTTGCGCTGCCGGCGGCGATGCAGCCAGTGCATCTCACGCTGGCTACCGTTTTGTTTGGCGTTCAGTTCCTAACGCTGCTGGCGGTGGCGCGCGCCCGAAAAACCTCACAAACACTTGCGCCAACGGATGCCGCCCCGCCGGTTGTTGCGTAACTTTGCGGCCCCGTTGGGCGCAGAAGCAAAAAGCTGGGCTCCGCGACGAAATTAGCACCGACATTGATGGTTAAGGCCCGCGCCTATTTTCAGTTGCTCAAATTCCGGCTTTCGCTCACGGTAGCGTTTTCCAGCGCTATCGGCTATATGCTGGGTGCGCACGAATTTAGCTGGAGCCGGGCCTTGCTCGTGATGCTGGGTGGCCTGCTCGTAACGGGTTCGGCCAACATCATCAATCAGGTTCATGAGCGCGAACTAGACAAGCTGATGACCCGCACGGCCAAGCGCCCGCTGCCCCTGGGCATTCTCTCGCCGGCCGAGGCGTGGGTGTTTTGCGTTTTGCTGGGTGTGGCGGGGCTGGCCCTGTTAGCGTTGGAATTCAATTGCCTCACCGCGGCGCTTTCGCTCCTGTCGCTCATTCTCTACGGGTTCATCTACACGCCGCTCAAAACCATCACGCCCATTTGCGTGGCGGTGGGGGCAATTCCGGGCGGCTTGCCGCCTCTCATTGGCTGGGTGGCCGCCACCGGGTACATTGGCGTGGAGGCGTGGGTGCTGTTCGGTATTCAGTTTATGTGGCAGTTTCCGCACTTCTGGGCCATTGCCTGGGTGGCCGATGAGGACTACAAACGGGCCGGCTTTAAGATGCTGCCCACGCCCGGCAACCGCGACGTACGCACGGCATTCCAGATAATGACCTATACGCTGCTGTTGATTCCGTTAAGTCTGCTGCCGCTGGAGTTTAACATTTCGGGCCGTATCTCCGCCCTGGTAGCCGTCGTATGCGGGGTGTTGTTCCTGCTGCTCACCGTGCAACTCATGCGAACGCAGTCGCGCAAGGCGGCGCTCCGCATCATGTTTGCCTCTTTTCTCTATTTGCCCATCGTACAAATTGCGCTGGTGCTGGACAAAATCTAGGTAGTAATTGTTAATGATTAACGGTTAATGATTAGGTAGCTGTCTAATGTTGAAAACAACCAATACTCGTCAACCATTAACCATTAAGCATTAAGCATTAAAAATATGAATCCTTCAGAAACTTTATCCGAAAAGGAAGTAGGGTTGGGCTGGCACCCCAAGCGCGTACTACTCATCCTGCTTATTTTCAGTATTGTTATGATGTTTGCCGCCTTCACCAGCGGCTACATCGTGCGGCGCGACGAGGGCAACTGGCGCGAGTTCGACCTGCCGGCTTCGCTGCTCATTAACTCCATCATCATTGCCCTAAGTAGTGTTAGTATGCAGTGGGCTTACTTCTCGGCCCGCAAAGATGAAATCGGGCGCGTAAAAACCGGTCTGGCCATTGCGCTGGTGCTGGGCCTGGCCTTTCTGGTGGGGCAGTACCACAGCTTTGGCGACCTGGTGGCTGGCAATACCTACTTTGGCGGAGCCGATGCCAATCCGTCCGGTTCTTTCGTATACGTGTTGATGGGTGTGCATGCTTTTCACCTCGTTACGGGTCTTGTTTTTCTGTTCGTCGTGTTGCGGCGGGCGCTTAATTATCAGGTGCATTCGCGCGCGCTGCTCTCCATCGGCAACGCTACCTTATACTGGCACTTCCTGGGCGGGCTTTGGCTGTACCTGTATTTGTTCTTACTTTTGAACCACTAAAACGACGTTTACGCTGTCCGCTATGGCCCAACCCACCACTTTGCAGCCGCCCGCTGCATCCGCTACTCAAGACGCTCCACGCACCGGCAACTGGGATGGCGGCAACGAACCTTTCAAGGCGAGCTACGGCAAGCTGATGATGTGGTTCTTCCTGCTTTCTGATGCTTTTACCTTTGCCGCATTCCTCACCACTTATGGCATGGTTCGCCATAAGCACGAGGTATTTACCGGCGAGGCCAAGGACTTTGTCTTCAGTACGCGCTGGTGGCCAATCCCCGACCACGTATTCAACGCTTTCCCCGGCATGGGCGAAGCCAACGTGCCCCTGGGCTTTGTGGCTCTGATGACCATGATTCTCATTCTCAGCTCCGTAACCATGGTGCTGGCCGTAGAAGCAGGCCACCGAATGGACAAAGCCGATGTGCAGAAGTGGCTGTTGTGGACCATTCTTTTCGGTGCAACCTTCCTGGGTAGCCAGGCATGGGAGTGGGGCCACTTCATCAACGGCCACGTTGAAGGCACGGTGATGGCCGATGGCACCGTATTCCACGGCGCGAACCTGACAGTGAACCAGTATGGTCCGGTGCTTTTTGCCGACCTGTTCTTCTTCATCACGGGCTTCCACGGCACCCACGTTTTCTCGGGTGTTTGCCTCTTGATTTGGTGCTTCATCGCCACCACCAACGGCACGTTCCAGAAGCGTGGCCACTACGAAATGATTGAAAAAATCGGCCTCTACTGGCACTTCGTGGATTTGGTGTGGGTGTTTGTATTTACGTTCTTCTATCTGGTTTAATCTCAATCATAAATTTTGAATTACGAATTATAAATTATGAGTTGGACATACTGAGCGACTCATAATTTATAATTCATAATTTATAATTCCCCCCCCAATGGATTCTCACGCAACCACTGAGCACTCGCTCGCTCCCGGCGAAATCGCCAAGCCTAACACCGCTTGGATTTGGCGGGTATTCGGTATCCTCGTCGGCATCACGGCCGTGGAGTTCGTCTTCGTCTTCCTGATGCACCCCAGCACGTTGCGCAACAGCATTTTTATCGTCCTCACCATCCTGAAGGCTTTCTTCATCGTGGGCGAGTTCATGCACCTCAAGCACGAAACCAAGGGCCTGATTTGGACCGTGCTGGTGCCAGTGTCTTTGCTGATTTGGCTGTTGGTAGCGCTGATTACCGAAGGCTCATTCATCGGCGAAGTGCTGCAAAATATGTTTAAATAGCAGATGCGGCCCCGTCAAACCCTTTTGCTGGGGCTGCTGCTATTGGTGCCGGTACTGGCCTTTTTGTTCCTCTACCGCTTCGGCTCCAACCGTTACGCGCTGCCCACTTACCTGCCCGACCGCGTGGATTCCACGCAAGTCGGCGGGGAGTGGCGGCGCGATACTGTTTTTCACCAAATTGCGCTTTTTCGCCTGCTTGCCGCTACGGGCCGGGAGGTGAGCAGCCAGGAGTTGGGCCAGGGCCTGTACATCGCCCAATTTTATGGCGATGACGCAGCCAGTACCCGCGTGGCACGCGCGCTGCTACGCGTGCAGGAGAAATTCCGGCACGAGCCACGCGTGAAGCTGGTCACGTTCGTGCTGAGCCCAGACCGTAGCCCCGCCGTTTCGTTCGCGCGCCTGGCCGAACAGTACGGCACCATTGCTGGCAAGTGGTTTTTCCTCACCGGCCCGGCCGATACGCTGAGCCGACTAACCCGACAGGAATTCCGCCTGACTGCCGACCCCAAACGCTTGCCCGGAGCCGTATTTGCCGCCAACATCCCCGCCGGCCGCTTGTTATTAATTGACAACCAGCGGCGGGTGCGTGGCATTTATGACGGCACCGACGGCCGCGAAATTGACCGCTTACTCACGGAAGTTACCGTGCAGCTCTACGATTATGAACACCCCCACTAACCAATTGCACCCCCCGGTGCTGGCCCCCGGCGACTATACCCGCTACAAAATCATTCTCGGCACGCTGGGCGTGGTGGTACCGCTGCTGGTGGCTGTGCTGTTCTCGTTCCCCGACCTGTTCCGCATTCCCGGCGCGGAGGTGAAGTTTCTGCCGGCTGTGAATGCCGTACTCAATTCGCTCACGGCGGTGTGCCTGCTGGCAGGCTACTACTTCATTCGCCAGAAGCAAGTGTTGCGCCACCGCGCCATGATGGGCACGGCCTTCGCTTTGGGCGGGCTGTTTCTGCTCTCGTACGTGGCCTACCACTCGCAGGTGCCCAGCACGCATTTTGGAGGCGAGGGCGCGGTGCGGACGGCGTATTTCTTTCTGCTGCTCAGCCACATCAGCCTGGCGGTGGTGACGGTGGGCCTGGTGCTGTTCACGCTGTATTTCGCCCTTACCGGGCAATACACCAAGCACAAGGCCATTGCGTGCTGGACGTTTCCCATCTGGCTGTACGTATCGGTGACGGGCGTTATCGTTTACTTCATGATTTCGCCGTATTATACCTAAATCAGGCTGACTATAAGAAACTTTGCCTTCCACTTCTTGTTGTGATAGTCATGAAAAAGAGCTTTTTTGCCGCTGGCTTTGCCTTATTTCTAGGCGTATTACTGAGCCTGGCCCCGCTGGCGGCCCGCGCTCAGTGCGTGATGTGTAAGTCGCAGGTGGAAGCGGCCCGCCAGGAGCGCGACGACTACGACGTGGCCGGCCTGAACAAAGGCATCGTGTACATGATGACCGTGCCGTACATCCTGATTGGGGCGGTGGGCTTTTTCTGGTACCGGCGCACGCACCCCAAGGTGGCCAAATCTTAATGAAGCAGCTCACGACGGCTATCTCCTCGACAGCTTCGTCGCTGCTGCACCTGCGCTGTCCGCGCTGCCATACCGGGTTGTTGTTCACGCACTCGGCCCTGAGCACCAGTTTTATGGACATGCCGGAGGCTTGCCCGGTGTGTCGCCAAACGTACGAGCCGGAACCGGGTTTTTACTACGGGGCGATGTACATCAGTTCGGGTTTTTCGACGGGGATTTTGCTGGCCATCGGGTTCTTACTGTTTTACTTGGCCCATGACCCGGCGCTGTGGGTGTACATAACAACCGTGGCGGTGGCGGTGCTGACTGTTACCCCGCTGCTGTTTCGCTACTCGCGGGCTGTAATGTTGTATGCTTTCGGCGGCGCGCACTTCGATGCGCGGTACTTGAAGGCCTCGTAGCCAGGCTATTTTTGGGAAAAAGAATAGTGCCACCCTTGGGTGGCATTTTTTGTTAGGCGTGGATTTTGTAGCCAGTCGCACGGTTGAGCTATTGCCGTTGCCAGGGCATTGCCAATATGAATTGCCGGGGCTGGTGGGTTGAATTCTCGCAGAAAACCCAAGTCCTGTACATTTACCCGAATAATACACTTCCCGATTGCTGCATCTGCCTTCCTTATTTCGCAAACCCCCAAGTCAAGCGGCCACCTGGCAGCGGCTGCCCTGGCTGTTGCTGTTGGTGGCGGTACTGTGCTTTGTGGGCGGCTACCTGGCCAGTCGTTATGCTCAGGCCCCCGAGGTAGTGCAGCGTACCGACGTGATGCGCCTGCAACAGCTGGTGCGCGAGGTCGAAACGCTGGCCCGTCGTGAAGCCGACACAGTAGCTGCCCAGCTGCCGCGCGGCACCTACAGCTTCCAGAAACTACTGGCCCAAACCACCTACCCCACTTGCGTGCTGGAAAACGGGGCGTTGCGCTACTGGTCCGATGCTACCCTGCGGCCCGATGCCGAAGTGGCCAGTACTGTAGCCGAGCGACTGGTAGAAACGTCGGTGGGCCATTTTCTGGTGCTGCGCCGCGTGGCTGGCCGGTTCCTGATTCTGACTTACATACCCCTGAAGCGACACTACGGCATCAGCAACCGCTACCTGCGCGAGGGGGGCGAGCAGGCCCTGTTTCGGGGCCTGGAGCTACAGGTGGGGGCCGATGGTACGGCTCCCGGTACGGCGCGCTTCGAGGCGGCCGATGGGCATTATTTGTTTTCCATTAAGCGGCTGCAACCCAACCCACTCACGGGGCAGTACGTGCCGTTGGCACTGCTGGGGCTGGGTTGTGTGTTGTTTGCGGCGGGGGCGCTGCTGCTGGCCTGGCGCTGGTGGCGGGCGGGGCGGGTGTTGGCGGCGGTGGCGGCGCTGGTGCTGCCGCTGGCCGGGCTGCGGGCGGCGCTGCTGTACCTGGGGCTGCCGTACTCGTTCATTGAGCTGCCGTTGTTCGACCCGCGGGTGTACGCGGCGGCGTGGTGGGCACCGTCGTTGGGCGATGTGTTGCTGGATGCCCTGCTGGTGTTGCTGATGGCGGCCGGCGGCGCGGTGCTGTGGCGGCACTTCGACGTGCTGGCACGGGTGAGGGCGGCGCGTACGCCGGGCGGGCAGGCGCTGGCGGCAGCGGGCGTGGGCACTGCCTTTGGCGGCTGGCTGGTGCTGCTTTTTGAGTACTACACCACTACTTTTGGCAGTGCCCAGCTGAGCCTGGACGTGACCCGCAACCTTCAGATTACGGGTTTCTGGGTGCTGCTGGCGCTGGGCGTGCTGCTGCACACGGCGGCGTGGCTGCTGGGCTTTTTTGGATTGACGCAACTTGCCGGGGCCCTGCTGCGGGCGGTGCCCCGGCGTACGCTGCTGCTGGGCGCGGGCCTGGCCGCGCTGTTCGTGCTGAGCGTGGGCATGGTGCTGGGCCTGCCCTGGGTACTGCTGATGGGCGTATTGCTGCTGTTCGCGGCGCTGGTGCCAGCGGTGGGCCTGCGAACCACTTCAGCCACGGGCACGACGGGCAACTACCAGGCTTCGGTGCTGGTGGTGCTGCTGCTGGCCCTGACATCAGCCACCGGGGCGTTGGCGCTATATGCCCACTTCGAGAAGCAACTGCTGGTAGACAAGCAGCGCCTGGCCGGTAACCTGCTCATCGACAATGATTTTCAGGGGGAATTCCTGCTCGGCGAGCAGATGCGAAAAATCGCGGCCGACCCGTTCGTACGGAAGTCGCTGTCGGCCGCATTCGGGCAGCCCGAAGCGGTGCGGCAGCGCATTGCCCGGCAATATCTAAGCGGCTATTTCGACAAATACGAGAGCAGCATCACCCTGTACGACGAGGCTGGCGAGCCACTAGGTGCCGTGCCGGGTACCCCCGGCCTGCTGGCCTCGCGGGCCGAAACCGAGCGCCTGGCCACGCCCACCGACCAGCGCGGCGTGTACCTGATGCGTTCGGGCAACCCGTTCAGCTCGCGGCGCTACGTGGCGCACATCACCGTGCCGGGCACGCGGGTGCATGGCTTTGGCCCGGCCCTGGGCGCGGTGCGGGTCGAGCTGACCCTCAAAAAGCTGACGGCCTACAGCGTGCTGCCCGAGCTGCTGGTCGACCAGAAGTTTTTCCAGCCCGGCCTGGCCACCGAGCTCAGCTACGCTGGCTTCAACCACGGCCGGCTGGTGTACACCGAGGGCGACTTCGACTACGCCAACCGCCTGCCCGCCGCCCTGCTGGCCGATTTCGGCCTCTACGCCAGCGGGCTGAACCGCCAGGGCTACCACCACCTGGGCGTGCGCGGCTCGCAGGGCCGCACCGTGGTGGTGACCACGGCCACGTACTCGCCGGGCGACTGGCTGGCCAATTTCTCGTTCCAGTTTCTGCTGTCGGCGTTTTTCTGGCTGCTGCTGAGCGGGGTGGGGCTGTTGGTGCGGGGGCGGGCGCTGCCGCGGCTCAACTTCAGTACCCGCATTCAACTGCTGCTGAACGTGGGCATTGTGGTGCCGCTGCTGGTGGTGAGCGTGGCCACGGCCAGCCAGCTCATTGCTTCATACCAGCGCGATTTGGCCCGCACCTACGAGCGGCGCGGGCAGCTGGCCCTCGAAAGCCTGCGCCGGCAGCGCCACCTGCTGGCCGATAGCTCGGCGCGGCCCACCCTGGCGGCGCTGGCCAAAAATGCGGCCGCCCTCACCGAAACCGACCTCAACCTCTACGATGCCCACGGCGAGTTGCTGGCCAGCAGCCAGCCGCTCATTTTCGATGCCGGCTTGCTGGGGCCGCTGCTGAACCCGCAGGCCCTGGTGGCCCTGCGCGAGCACAACCGCCAGCGGGCGCTGCTCACGGAGCGGGCGGGGTCGTTGTCGTTCAATGCCTTGTACCTGCCAGTGCGGGCCGGAGTGGGCGAGGAAGTGGTGGCCGATTTGGCGGGCCACGCGCTGGGGCACGGCCCGGCCAATGGCTTGCCAAAGAAAAAGGCTGTTTACGCCGTGCATTCGGTATATGACGACGACGACGGGTCATCGGTCGACGAAATGGCCATGCCCACCGGACCCATTCTGGGCTACGTGGGTATTCCGTTTTTCGACTCAGAAAAGGAGCTGAATACCAAGCTGACGGAGCTGTTCACGACTATTCTCAACATTTTTACGCTGCTGTTTCTATTGTTTCTGGGGCTGGCTTTTGTGGCGGCGCGGCAGCTCACGGCTCCCCTCAAGCTCATCACCGAGAAGCTGACGCAAACCACCCTCACCGGCGAAAACGAGCTGCTGGACTACCGCAGCTCCGACGACGAAATTGGCCTGTTGGTGCGCGAGTACAACGCCATGCTCACCAAGCTGGAGGCCAGCAAGCGCGAGCTGGCCGCGCAGGAAAAAGAGGCGGCCTGGCGCGAAATGGCTCGGCAGGTGGCCCACGAAATCAAAAACCCGCTCACGCCAATGAAGCTGAGCCTGCAATTCCTGCAAAAAGCCATCGATGAGCGCCGGCCCAATGCCGAGGCGCTGATTAGCCGCATTTCGCAAACCCTCATCACCCAGATTGACGTGCTGAGCGACATTGCCACCAGTTTCAGCACCTTCACCAACCTGCCGGCCATGCGCCCCGAGCGGCTGGATGTGGCCGGCATTCTGCGCCGCTGCACGGCCCTGCACCAGCCCGATGCCAACGACGGAGCCCTGGCCCTGCACTTGCCGGCCGATGCCGAAACCGGCCGCTACGTGGTGTTTGCCGATGAAAGCCTGCTGGTCCGCACCTTCAACAACCTGCTGATAAACGCCCGCCAGGCCGTGCCCGAAGGCCGCGAGCCGCACATCGAGGTGTCGCTGGCCGCGGTGGGGGCTGGCAGCGTGCGGGTGGCCATCCGCGACAACGGCGCGGGCATCCCCGACGAAGTGCGCGAGAAGGTGTTCGTGCCCAACTTCACTACCAAGGAAACGGGCTCGGGCATTGGGCTGGCCGTGGCCCGGCGTGGCATTGAAAGCGCCGGCGGCAAAATCTGGTTCGAGACGGAAGTGGGGACGGGAACGGACTTCTTTATTGAACTGCCGCTGGCAGGATAGCCCCGCCCCGAAACGCAAACCGCCCCGCCCGCGCGAAGCAGCCGGGGCGACAAAGTACCCAAAGCAGCAAGTGTTTGCTACTACAAGGTCGCCCAGCAGGCAGTGGCGGTAACCTCCGTGAAACTCAAAGCGGTTGGGGCTGCGCTAAAGCACGAGCTTGCGCTCGTTGCGGCCATCGATGTCCATCAGCCACAGGTTGCTTTCTTCGTAAACACCCTGGCCGTTGTCGATGCTTTTTTTGTCGACGCGGCGCACCAGGATGCTGCGGCCATCGGCCGATACGTCGGGGTTGAGGTAGATGCGGGTGTCGCAGCCGGTATGCAGCTGCCGAACCTGGCGGGTCTGGGTGTCGGCGGCGTAGAGGCCGGTGCCCGTTGCCCAGATGACGTTCCGGGAGTCGGGCAGCCACGCGGCCCCGTACAGCAGGCCCTTCGTGCTACCGGCTACCTCCGTCACGGCCACCAAGTCCACTTGGTTGGTGGCCAGGTCGTACACCGCCAGGCCATAGCCGTGGCCATAGTCTCCGTACCGGACCAGCAGCCGGGTGCCATCCGGCGACCAGCTTTCGCAGTATTGCGTAGGGGCACCGTTGAGCGTGGCCAGCTTGCGGCCGTTCTTGTCGATGATGATGAGCGGGCCACCGGGGCTGTCCGACTCATGGCACACCAGACGCTGGCCGTCGGGGCTCCACTGCGGCTGGTAGTGCGGGGTGCCAAAGGTGAGCTGGGTGAGGCTGTCGCCGTTGGCTTTCAGCTTCCACACCTGCGTGCCCATGCTCAGGGCCAGCCAGCCCGTGGGACCCCAGCGGACCTGCAAGCCAAACTCGTTGCCGAGGCGGATAAAGCGCCGCTGGCGGGTGTCGAGGTTGGCCGTGTACAGGCCGTAGTTGGTGAAGTTGTTGCGCTCCACCCAGTAGTACACCACCTCGCGGGGGTTTTGGGGGTTGAAGCACGGATAGCCGTAGGAAACATCGGCTCCCGTGATGCGGGGGCCGAGGCCGGGGGGAGGGACGGGCAGGGCCGGGCAGTCGCAGGGCGGCACCACGGCTTCTTCCTTCGATTTGGCGCAGCCCCCCAGGAGCACGGCCACGGTTAAGGCAACAAGAGGATAGTTCATGGCGCTTATTCTTTGGCGAACCGGCCGGTCTGGACCTGGCTGTCGGTGATGAGGCGGTAGGTATAGAAGCCACTGGCCAACTCCCGCACGTCGAGCGGCAGCGTTTGTGGGCCGGGCACCAGGTCGGTGAAGGAAAAAGTGCGGGTAATTTTTCCGCTAACAGAATGAATAAACGCTACGGTAGCGTGTCGGCTGCCTGCGGGCATTGTGCAAGTCAGGGCTACGGAAGAAGCGCCGGGGTTTGGATATAGCGTGGGTTTAGCAGATACAGCAGTAGAGTCGGAGGAACTGCCGGCTCTGAAGGGGCGGATAAACGGGTTATAAACCCAATACGTGACGTGAACCTGAATAAGGCCGGAAGGGGTTGGGATAGTTGGGCAGGCTCAGGCCCGCAGCAACAGGATGAGCTTGAGTAGTGGCCAGCGGCAGATTGACCACCTGTCGGATGCGGTGGTTATTGGCATCTGCCACCAGCAGGCCAGAGCCAACCAGACACAGGTCATAAGCCCGGTTGAACTGCGCGGTGCCGGCCGGGCCGTCCACGTACCCGGCCTGCCCGGTTCCGGCCACGGTGCTCACCTGCCCGCCGGGCGAAATACGGCGCACCCGCTGGTTATCGCGGTCCATCACGTACAAAGTGCCCGTGGCATCGACGGCTACACTAATGGGGCTATTGAAGCGAGCCGTGGCTGCCGGGCCATCCAGGTAGCCAGCTGTGCCCGTGCCGGCATAGGTGCTTACCACCCCGGCCGGCGAGAGTTTGCGGATACGGTGCGCGGCTCGGTCGGCAATGTAGAGGTTGCCCTGTTGGTCCAGGGTAATGCCCTGGGGTTCCAGGAAACGGGCCGATGCGGCCGGTCCATCGAGAAACCCACGAACTCCGCTGCCGGCTAATGTGGTGACGGTGCCGGTAGCATCGACCTGCCGAATGCGGAAATTGTCGGCATCGGCTACGTAAAGGATATTGGTTGCCGGGTCCAGGGCTAACCCGATTGGGGCATTGAAGCGTGCGGTAGCGGCTGGTCCGTCTACGTAACCTTGCTGGCCGGTGCCGGCGTAAGTGGTAACGGCCCCGTTGGGGAATATTCGGCGGATGCTGCCATTGCCGGTGTCGGCCACGTACAGGTTGCCGACGGGGTCGGAAACCACTTTTTCGGGGTCGTTGAACGCCGCCGACGTGCCAACGGGGGAATTCACGTACCCATAGCTCCCCGTACCGGCAATGGTGGTGACCACACCGGCGGCACTGATTTTCCGAATGGCGTGGTTGAAGGCATCGGCCACGTAGGTGTTGCCGAGGGCATCCTGGGTTACGCCATAAGGGGTGTTGAACCGGGCGGTGGGGGCGGGACCATCCTGGAGCCCCGGGGTTCCGCTGCCCGCCAGCGTGTTCACGGTGGCCTGCGCCCGGCTGAATTGGGGAGCTAAGTAACTAGCCATAATTAATCAGCCAGTGTTAGGGGGCAAATTGAATGGTGTATTGCTGCCCGACGCGGTCCAGGATATGCCAGACGGCGGTTT